>DASUPM010000069.1:0-3165 GCA_036281095.1 Pseudorhizobium sp. | reverse complement strand
CCGCTCGATGAGCGCCATCGCCGCGCGCGTCGCCGTCGTTCCCGGCCGCAACGCCATCGGCATCGAGCTGCCGAACCAGACGCGCGAGACCGTCTATCTGCGCGAGCTGCTCGCCAGCCGCGACTTCGAGGCGTCGAAGGCGAAGCTCGCAATGGCGCTCGGCAAGACGATCGGCGGAGAGCCGGTTGTGGCCGATCTTGCCAAGATGCCGCACCTGCTCGTCGCCGGTACGACCGGCTCGGGTAAGTCCGTTGCCATCAACACCATGATCCTGTCGCTTCTCTACCGCTACACGCCGGAGAAGTGCCGCCTCATCATGATCGACCCGAAGATGCTCGAACTCTCCGTCTATGACGGCATCCCGCATCTCCTGTCCCCCGTCGTCACCGATCCGAAGAAGGCCGTCGTCGCGCTCAAATGGACCGTGCGCGAGATGGAAGAGCGCTACAAGAAGATGTCGAAGATCGGCGTCCGCAACATCGACGGGTTCAACAGCCGTGTCGAACAGGCGCTGGACAAGGGTGAAGTGCTGACGCGGACGGTGCAGACCGGCTTCGACCGGGCAACCGGCGAGGCGATGTACGAGACGGAAGAATTCGACCTGCAGCCGATGCCGTACATCGTCGTCATCATCGACGAAATGGCAGACCTGATGATGGTTGCGGGCAAGGATATCGAAGGTGCAGTGCAGCGGCTGGCACAGATGGCACGCGCCGCCGGCATCCACGTCATCATGGCGACGCAGCGTCCTTCCGTCGACGTGATCACCGGCACGATCAAGGCGAACTTCCCGACCCGCATCTCCTTCCAGGTCACCTCGAAGATCGATAGCCGGACGATCCTCGGTGAACAGGGAGCGGAGCAGCTTCTCGGCATGGGCGACATGCTCTACATGGCCGGCGGCGGACGCATCCAGCGCGTGCATGGTCCCTTCGTCTCCGACACCGAGGTGGAAGAGATCGTCGCCTATCTCAAGACCCAGGGTGCGCCTCAGTATCTCGAGGCGATCACGGCGGATGACGACGAGGACGACGACGGCGGCGGTCCGGCGGGTACTGCAAACCTCTCCGATTCCGAAGATCCTTACGACCAGGCGGTGGCCATCGTGCTCCGTGACGGCAAGGCGTCGACCTCTTACATCCAGCGGCGGCTCGGCATCGGCTACAATCGCGCGGCCTCCCTCATCGAGCGGATGGAGAAGGAGGGGCTGATCGGCCCCGCCAACCATGCCGGAAAGCGCGAAATTCTCGTGCCCACGGAGGCCGACATTCTGGAACGCTAGATCGGCGTTCCGCGTTGGCCATCAAGCTGCCGCCTTTTGTTCTCACGAAGCGGTGGAAGGAGACCAAAAAGATGACGAAAAAGACTGCCAACTCCCCCTGGACAGGCTCGATCAGCCGTCGGAGCTTTTCCGCTGGCCTCATCGGTCTTGCTGCGTCGGCCGCGCTGCCGGCTCCGGTCTTCGCTCAGGGAGCCGCCGCCCAGAAGATCGCCGACCACTTCTCCTCGGTCAAAACGATGATGGGCGAATTCGTCCAGTTCGGCCCGCGCGGGGAGCAGACGGGCGGAAAGTTCTTCATCGAGCGACCGGGCAAGCTGCGCTTCAACTTCGAGGATCCGTCGCCGATCCGCGTCATCGCCGACGGGAGTAATGTCGTCATCGGGAATACGAAGCTGAACACCTGGGACATCTACCCGCTCTCGAAGACGCCGCTCAGCCTGCTGCTCGCCGAGCGCATCGATCTTTCCAACGAGATGGTGAGGGGCGTGCGCGAGGAGCCGGATCTTACCACGATCGTTCTCGGCAACCGGACGATCTTCGGAGATTCGACGATCACGATGATGTTCGATTCCAAGACCTTTGAACTGCGCCAGTGGACCATCACCGACGCGCAGAACAAGGACACGTCCGTGATGATCTACAACGTCAAGAACGGCGTGGGGTTCGACGAAAAGGTCTTCCGCATTCCCTATGACGAAGTGCGCAAGCTGTAGCGCTCTACCATGAGGGACCTGCTGAGGTCCCTTTTTTGCTTCACCTGTCCGGCAAAATTTCCTACACCCTCCGGCACCCGCCTGAGGAACCTCAATGACATTCTCCATCACCACCTGGAACATCAATTCGGTGCGGCTGCGCATGCCCATCGTCGAGCAGTTCATCGTCCGCCACCAGCCGGACATCCTCTGCCTTCAGGAGATCAAGTGCCAGGAGCACGAGTTTCCGCTGCAGCCGTTGAAGGACCTCGGCTACCAGCACATCATCATTCACGGCCAGAAGGGCTATCACGGCGTCGCCATCGCCTCGCGGGTGCCTCTGACGGAGGACCACCGGCAGAACTATTGCGGCGTGGGCGATGCCCGTCACATCTCGGCAATCTTCGAACGCGGCTCGCGCCGCATCCGGCTCCACAACTTCTACGTCCCGGCAGGCGGCGACGAGCCGGATCGGGCGGTCAATCCGAAATTCGGCCACAAGCTTGATTTCGTCGAGGAGATGAAGGCGCTGAAGGCGGACATGCCCGGCATCTCGTCGGTCCTCGTCGGCGATCTCAACATCGCTCCGCTCGAACACGACGTCTGGTCGCACAAGCAGATGCTCAAGATCGTCAGCCATACCCCCGTGGAGACCGAGGGTCTCCTCGAAATCATGCAAAAGGGGGACTGGCTGGACCTGATGCGTCACCACGTCCCGGAAACGGAGAAGCTCTATACCTGGTGGAGCTATCGGGCCAAGGACTGGGCGGCTGCCGACCGGGGCCGTCGCCTCGACCATATCTGGTCCTCGCATGATCTCGGCCCGTTTCTCGACAGGATCGATGTTCTGAAGGAAGCGCGCGGCTGGAACCAGCCGTCGGATCACGTGCCGGTGACGGCCGTGTTCAGGTTCTAGCGCGCCGGCCGGCGTCAGCTGAAGCGGTCTTGGAGCGCCGCTGCGGCGCCGGTCATGGCGACGAGGTTTTCGCGGATGCGGGCTTCCACGTGGCGGCCCACCTGAGGGTATTCCTCCAGAAGGCGGTGAAAGAGGCTGCGCGTGATCCGCAGCGCTTCCGAATCCTCGACGGCGACGGCGGTGAACTTCCGTTCCACCATGGTGACCAGCGCCAGTTCCGACAGAAGCGTGCCGGGCGTCGCCACTGACTGCAGGCGGGCGGCACCCTTCCTGTC
>DASUPM010000068.1:0-8567 GCA_036281095.1 Pseudorhizobium sp. | reverse complement strand
GCTGAACCGGGAGGGAATGATCTGGCCGTAGGTGCGCCGGCCTTCCTCGGCGAACCAGTCGATCGTGTCGGCCGCGCCGAGAATCTCCATCTTCGACTGGGCGAGCGGCTTGCCCTGTTCGCGGGTCATCATGTAGGCGATCGTATCGGCGCGCTGGCGCAGGAGGTCGGCGGCCTTGCGCATGATCTTCGAGCGTTCCAAGGGCGAGGTTTCACGCCAGACCTTGAAGCCCTTGTCGGCCGCTTCCAGCGCCAGGTCGAGGTCCGCCTTTCGGGCATGAGCGATCTTCCCGATCACCTCCTCCGTCGCGGGATCGTAGACCGGCAGCGTCTCGCCCGCGAGGGCATCACGCCAGGAACCATCGATGAAAAGCTGGACGTCGGGATAGGAATTCATGGGGATCGACCTTCGTTGTGAGCGGCGTCGTCTTGGACGAATGGCGGCAGCGCACGACCATGAAGAGGAGCGGGCGCCGCTGCCGGTTGGCGGGAACATGGATGCTGCCTTCGTCGCCGGGGAAGCGAGAAGCGCGAGTGGCCTCGCTCGCTCAATGTAGGATGCCAAGGCGAACGAGCCAAGACATGTTGTCAGACAACGGCGATAATGTCGCGGGGGGCGACGATGGAGGGGCGGCAGAGGGAGGCCGCCCCGTCGCGTTCGATCAGAAGAAGGCCTGGATGCCGGTCTGGGCGCGGCCGAGGATCAGGGCATGGACGTCGTGCGTGCCCTCGTAGGTGTTGACCGTTTCCAGGTTCTGGGCGTGGCGCATCACGTGGTATTCGATCTGGATACCGTTGCCGCCATGCATGTCGCGCGCCTGGCGGGCGATATCCAGCGCCTTGCCGCAGTTGTTGCGCTTGACGATGGAGATCATCTCGGGGGCCATCCTTTTCTCGTCCATCAGGCGGCCGACGCGAAGCGAAGCCTGCAGGCCGAGCGCGATCTCGGTCTGCATGTCGGCAAGCTTCTTCTGGTAGAGCTGGGTCCCGGCGAGGGGCTTGCCGAACTGCTTGCGGTCGAGCCCGTACTGGCGGGCGCGGAACCAACAATCTTCGGCGGCGCCCATGACGCCCCAGGAAATGCCGTAACGGGCGCGGTTGAGGCAGCCGAACGGCCCCTTGAGGCCGGAGACGTTGGGGAGAAGGGCATCCTCGCCAACTTCGACGCCGTCCATGACGATCTCGCCGGTGATCGACGCTCGCAGCGAAAGCTTTCCGCCGATCTTGGGGGCCGAAAGCCCCTTCATGCCCTTTTCGAGGACGAAGCCACGGATTTCGTTGTTGTGTGCCTCCGACTTTGCCCAGACGACGAAGACATCGGCAATCGGTGCGTTGGAGATCCACATCTTCGAACCGCGCAGGCGATAACCGCCTTCGATCTTCTCCGCACGTGTCTTCATGCCGCCCGGATCGGAGCCGGCGTCCGGCTCGGTGAGCCCGAAGCAGCCGATCAGTTCGCCGGAAACGAGGCCGGGCAGATACTTGTCCTTCTGTTCCTCCGAGCCGTAGGCATGGATCGGGTAGATGACCAGCGACGACTGCACGCTCATCATGGACCGGTAGCCGCTGTCGATGCGCTCGACCTCGCGTGCCACGAGGCCGTAGGCGACGTAACTGGCATCGGCGGCGCCGTATTTCTCCGGCAAGGTCACGCCCAGCAGCCCGGCCTGGCCCATGAGGCGGAAGAGTTCCGGCTCTGTCGTCTCGTTGAGGTAGGCCTCCTGCACGCGCGGCAGCAGTTCCGATTTGCCGAATGCCGCGGCGGCATCGCGGATCATCCGCTCCTCGTCGGTCAGTTGATCTTCGATAAGGAAGGGGTCTTCCCAGGAAAATGCCACGCGTCCGCTCACAATCATGCCTCCTGTTTGTCTTCGGATTATCCGCGAGGCTGGTGTGGCCAGCAAGCCGCGTTTACTCATTTCGCCATGATTGATAGTAATAGATCATGACCAGTCTCAGCCGCCGCCTCCTGCCGTCCACCTCTGCCCTTGCGGCGTTCGAATCCGTTGCCCGCCTGCGCAGCTTTTCGGCCGCGGCAGAGGAGCTTTCCCTGACGCAAGGCGCGATCAGCCGGCAGGTTTCCGGTTTGGAAGACCTGCTCGGCATCCTGCTCTTCGAGCGTACGAGCCGCGGAGTGGTGCTGACGTCGGCAGGTGCGGAATATGCGAAATCGGTCGGCGCCGCGCTGTCCCAGATACGCTCTGCTTCGCTTCAGGCCATGACGAAACGGCATAGCGACACGCTGAACCTTGCGATCCTGCCGACGTTCGGAACGCGCTGGCTGATGCCGCGCATCCCGAACTTCGTCGCCCGCCACCCCGAGATCACGCTCAACTTTGCGACCCGCATCGGGATCTTCGACTTCGACCGGGACGGCATCGACATGGCCATACATGTCGGTCAAGCGGACTGGCCGGGCGCCGACTGCACCTTCCTTATGGAGGAAATGGTGACGCCCGTCTGCAGCCCCGGGTTTCTCGCACAGCATCCGATCCGTGCGGCGGAGGATATTCTGTCGATGCCTCTCCTGCACATGGCCTCGCGGCCGGGAGCCTGGAACCACTGGTTCCAGAGCCTCGGCCTTTCTGGCGCCAGCTCGCAGGGCATGCGGTTCGAGCAGTTCGGAAATGTCGCCCAGGCCTGTGTCGCGGGTCTTGGGGTCGCGTTGATGCCGCTCTTTCTCATCGACTCGGAAGTGGAAGCCGGCCAGATCGTGCAGGCCTATCCGCATCAGGTGCGATCTCCGAGTTCGTACTATGCCGTTGCACCCCTGACGAAGACCGATTTCAGACCCGTGGCCGCCTTCCGTTCCTGGCTTCTGGAAGAGGTCGAACGCTATCGTGGAGAGGTGATGGCGTGGTAGCGGGCAAAAAAATGCTCTTGCCGTCCGCGACTTGCCCGCTAGGATCACGCTCCTCCACTCATCGTGCTTCTCATCACAATCAGGATACAGGCATGGAACTCGTGTTCGACGGCCACAACGACGTGCTTTTGCGGCTCTGGCGGACGATGAAGGCTGGTGGCGATCCGGTCGCGGAGTTCCTCCAGGGGACGACGGAAGGGCATATCGACGGGCCGCGCGCGAAGGCCAGCGGTCTCGCAGGCGGGTTCTGCGCCATCTACATCCCTTCCGGTGACCTGATCCTCAAGGAGCCGGATCAGAACGGACACTACCATACGCCTCTTGCTGCCCCGTTGACGCTGGCGCCGGCGCTGGAGATCGCTCTTGAAAAAGCGGCGATCGCCTTCCGGCTGGAGCGGGCGGGGGCCTGGC
Source organism: Pseudorhizobium sp. (assembly GCA_036281095.1). Classification (GTDB taxonomy): domain Bacteria; phylum Pseudomonadota; class Alphaproteobacteria; order Rhizobiales; family Rhizobiaceae; genus Neorhizobium. Next base: position 5,294 of record DASUPM010000068.1, on the reverse strand, counting down.
GCATCTGCCGCTCCACGTCGGATGTCCGCGCCGCCATGGACGATGGCATCTTCGCGGCCGTTCTTCACATGGAAGGCTGCGAGGCCATCGATCCGGGGCTCGACAATCTCGAAGTCTTCTATGCCGCCGGGCTGCGGTCCCTCGGTCCGGTCTGGAGCCGCCACAATATCTTCGGCCACGGCGTCCCCTTCGCCTACCCGATGTCGCCCGACAGCGGTCCCGGGCTGACGGATCGGGGCTTCGAACTCGTGAAGGCCTGCAATCGGCTCGGCATCATCATCGACCTTGCCCACATTACGGAGCAGGGGTTCTGGGATGTGGCCAGGACCACGGATCAGCCTCTGGTCGCCAGCCACTCGAATGCCCACGCACTGACCCCGGTGGCGAGGAACCTGACGGACCGGCAGCTCGACGCGATCAAGGAAAGCGGCGGGCTGGTCGGCCTGAACTACGCGGTAACGATGCTGCGCAGCGACGGCCGTGACAATGCGCAGACGCCGCTCTCGGACATGGTCCGGCATCTGGACTACCTCGTGGAAAGGCTGGGAATCGATCACGTCGCGCTCGGGTCGGACTTCGACGGTGCGACCGTGCCGGAGGGGATAAGTGACGCTTCCGGCAACCAAAATCTGGTTGCGGCCCTCAGAGGCGCGGGCTACGCTGCCTCAGACCTAACGAAAATCTGCCGGGAGAACTGGCTCAGGATCATGGCCTCGACCTGGCACGAATAGTCCGAACACCGCAAAAACAAGCAGCTCATCAAAAGGGGAACAATAGGATGATCGACTTGCTGAACAAACGCGTACGCGTGCTCGCCACGACCGCAGCCCTGTCGCTGCTGGTAGCGGCAACGCCGCAGGCCTTCGCGGCGACGCCGGCCGATACGCTGGTGATTGCCTGGGCGATCGACGACATCATCTCGCTCGATCCGGGTGAAGCCTTCGAGATCTCGGCTGGCGAGATCATGGGCAATGCCTATGACAATCTGGTCAACCTCGACATCAACGACACGTCGAAAGTGACGCCCGGCATCGCTGCGAGCTGGACCGTCTCCGATGATGCACTGACCTACACCTTCAAGCTGAAGCCCGATCTGCTCTTCGCTTCGGGTAACCCGATCACTGCCGAGGACGTCGCCTACAGCTTCGAGCGCGCCGTGAAGCTCGATCTGTCTCCGGCCTTCATCCTGACCCAGTTCGGCCTGACGAAAGAGAACGTCACCGAGAAGGCAAAGGCTACCGACCCGTCGACCTTCGTGCTCACCGTCGACAAGGCCTATGCCCCGAGCTTCGTGCTCAACTGCCTGACGGCGAATGTCGCTTCCATCGTCGACAAGGTGCTGCTGCAGGAGCATGTAGAGGGCGAGGATTTCGGCAACGGTTGGCTGAAGACCAACTATGCCGGCTCCGGTCCGTTCAAGATGATGCAGTGGCGCGCCAACGAGATCCTCGTCCTGGAGCGCAACGACAACTACTACGGTGAAAAGGCGAAGCTGAAGCGCGCCATCTACCGTCACATGAAGGAAAGCTCCGGCCAGCGCCTTGCGCTGGAAGCAGGCGACGTCGACGTCGCGCGCAATCTGGAGCCGGGCGATCTGGATGCGATTGCCGAAAACGGCGACATCGCCGTCGAGGCCGCCCCGAAGGGCACCGTCTACTATGTCAGCCTCAACCAGAAGAACGAGAACCTCGCCAAGCCGGAAGTGCGCGAAGCGCTGAAGTATCTCGTGGATTATGATGCGATCGGCTCGACCTTCATCAAGGGAATCGGCGAGATCCACCAGACCTTCCTGCCGAAGGGCATGCTCGGTTCTCTCGACAGCAATCCCTACAAGCTGGATGTCGAAAAGGCGAAGGAACTGCTCGCCAAGGCCGGCCTTGCCGACGGCTTCTCCGTCACCATGGACGTGCGCAACACGCAGCCGGTCACGGGCATCGCCGAGAGCGTGCAGCAGACCTTTGCGCAGGCCGGCGTGAAGCTCGAAATCATTCCCGGCGACGGTAAGCAGACGCTCACCAAATACCGGGCCCGCAACCACGACATGTATATCGGCCAGTGGGGCACCGACTATTGGGATCCCCATTCGAATGCGGATACGTTCGCGGCCAACCCGGACAATGCCGACGATGCGGCGGCAAAGCCGCTCGCATGGCGCAACGCCTGGGATATCCCGGAGCTGACGCAGCAGACCGCGGCAGCTCTGCTCGAACGGGACGAGACCAAGCGCGGTGACATGTACAAGGACCTTCAGAAAAAGGTCCTCGAAACGAGCCCGTTCGTGATCATCTTCCAGCAGACCGAGGTCGCGGCACACCGGGCCAATGTCACCGGATACAAGCTCGGTCCGAGCTTCGATACCAATCTCCTGGCCCCGGTCTCGAAGGAATAGGCCGGGGAGAACAAGTCCTTGGCTCTCACCGATACATCCGTCGTCACCCGCCGCAATCGGCGGCGGGTGCCCAATTTCGCCTCCGGTGCGCTGCGTTTCCTGACGATGGCGGTGACGACCCTCTTCGGTCTGCTCGCCGTCACCTTCTTCATCGGACGTGTCATACCCATCGATCCGGCGCTTGCGATCGTTGGCGACCGGGCGCCCCAGCACGTGATCGAGCGCGTCAGGCTCGAGCTTGGCCTGGATCTGCCGCTTTATCAGCAGTTCTACATCTATGTGAAACAGGTTCTGTCGGGGGATTTCGGTACCTCGGTGCTGACCACCAATCCGGTTCTCACCGATATCCTGCGGGTGTTTCCGGCGACCATCGAACTTGCGACGGTCGGAACGATCATCGGTGCGGTTCTCGGTATCCCGCTCGGTGTCCTTGCGGCAGTGAAGCGCGGCAGCGTCGCCGACCAGGTCGTCCGGGTCATCGGGCTCGTCGGGTATTCGGTACCGATCTTCTGGCTGGGCCTGCTGTCGCTCGTCCTGTTCTACGCGAAGCTGCGCTGGGTGGCCTATCCAGGCCGGATCGACATCATCTATGAGTACACGTTCACGCCTGTAACCGGTTTCTTCATCTTCGATGCAATCTGGTTGCGGCAGTGGGACGTGCTGTGGGACCTCTTCCGGCACATCATCCTGCCCGGATCCCTGCTCGGCTATTTTTCGCTTGCCTATATCAGCCGCATGACGCGCTCCTTCATGCTCAACGAGCTCGGTCAGGAATATGTCGTGGCGGCGCGGGCCAAGGGGCTGTCGGAGACGCGGATCATCTGGTTCCACGCCCTGCGCAATGCGGCCGTGCCGCTGGTGACGGTCATCGCGCTCTCCTATGCCGGCCTGCTCGAGGGCTCGGTGCTGACGGAGACGATCTTCTCCTGGCCCGGCCTCGGTCTCTACATCACCAACTCGCTACAGAATGCCGATATGAACGCGGTGCTCGGCGGCACGGTGGTCATCGGAGCAGTCTTCGTCGGCATCAATCTTCTGTCCGATCTTCTCTACCGGACGCTCGATCCAAGGACGCGTAGCCGATGAGCATCTCGGATACCTCTCCCAAACCCTACAGCCGCGACTGGCTCCTGTCGGACCGCCCCACCTCCCGCCGGCAGGCAAGTCTCGGCAGAGCCTATGTCGTCTGGCGCAGGTTCGCCGAAAACCGTCTGGCGCTACTCGGGCTGGGGATCATCATCGCACTTCTCCTGACAGCAGCCTTCGCCGATGTGCTGGCGCCGCACAATCCGGTGCAGGGCGATCTGCGCAATGCGCGCCTTCTCCCTCCCGGAGCGGAAGGTTATCTGCTCGGAACGGATGATCAGGGTCGTGACATCCTCTCGCGACTGATCCAGGGCTCGCGGCTGACCCTCTTCGTCGTGGTGCTCGTGGCGATCATCGCAGCCCCGGTAGGCCTCATCGTCGGCACGGTGTCGGGCTATGCCGGCGGATGGGTGGATGCGGTCCTGATGCGGATCACCGACATCTTCCTCGCGTTTCCGAAGCTGGTTCTGGCGCTGGCGCTGGTCGCGGCTCTCGGCCCCGGGATCGAGAACGCCGTTCTCGCGATTGCGGTCACGTCCTGGCCGCCCTATGCGCGCATCGCGCGAGCCGAGACCATGACCTTCCGGCATTCGGAATTCATCTCCGCGGTGCAACTGATGGGCGCTTCGCCTTTCCGTATCGTGCTGCGCCACGTCATGCCGCTCTGCCTGTCGTCGCTGATCGTGCGGGTGACGCTCGACATGGCGGGCATCATCCTGACCGCTGCCGGCCTCGGATTTCTTGGCCTCGGCGCGCAGCCGCCGCTGCCGGAATGGGGGGCGATGATCGCCTCGGGTCGTCGCTTCATTCTCGACCAGTGGTGGGTTGCCGCGATGCCCGGCTTCGCCATCCTGATCGTCAGCCTCGGCTTCAACCTGCTGGGCGACGGCCTTCGCGATGCGCTCGATCCGAAGGAGGCGGGCCAATGACGCCGCTCCTGACGGTCGACGACCTGCGGGTCAGCTTTCCCACCCGCACCGGCAAGGTGGAAGCGGTGCGCGGCGTATCCTTCACGCTGGGCCAGGAGCGGCTGGGGATCGTCGGGGAATCGGGCTCCGGCAAATCCCAGACCGGGCGGGCGATCATGGGATTGACCCCGCGGCAGGCGGATGTCAGCGCCAAGACGCTGGCCTTCGACGGCGCCGACCTCCTGACAATGCCGGCAAAAGACAGGCGCCTCCTGCGCGGCAAGCGACTGGCGATGATCCTGCAGGATCCGAAATATTCGCTGAACCCGGTCATGACGATCGGGCGGCAGATCGTCGAGACGCTGAAGACCCACGAGCCGGTGGGCCGGAGCGAAGCGCGGGCGCGTGTGCTGGCGATGCTGGAAGCCGTTCAGATCCACGATCCGGAGCGCGTTTTCGATCTCTATCCGCACGAGGTCTCGGGAGGCATGGGGCAGCGCGCAATGATCGCTATGATGCTGATCTGCGGGCCGGAACTGCTGATCGCCGACGAGCCGACCTCGGCGCTCGACGTGACCGTTCAGCTGGAAGTCCTCGCTATTTTGGACAAGCTCGTCGTCGAGCGCGGCATGGGCCTGATCTTCATTTCCCACGATCTTCGTCTTGTCTCCACCTTCTGCGACCGGGTGCTCGTCATGTATGCCGGGCGGGTTGTGGAAGAACTGTCCTCCGCCAACCTGCAGGAGGCGAAGCATCCCTATACGCGAGGCCTCCTCAACTGCCTGCCGCAGATCGGCGCGGATCGTCATCCGCTGCCCGTGCTGGAGCGCATGCTGGAGTGGGCGCTATGAGCCGGGCGCTTTCCATCAGGGAGATGCTCGTCGTCTATGACGAGTTCACGGCTTTGAAGC
>DASUPM010000067.1:0-5052 GCA_036281095.1 Pseudorhizobium sp. | reverse complement strand
CGCACCGGATGCAGCCGCCCCGCTCGAGTCACTCTTCGATGCGCTCAAGCGCGAGCGTGATTCCGACAGGGCCCGCGGCATTGCAAGCGAGGTCATGTCGGATCTCAACCAGTCCGGCAGCGCCACGATCGACCTCCTGATGCAGTGGGCGGCCACCGCGATCAACGAGAAGCGCAATGCGGCGGCTCTCGACTTCCTGGATCAGGCGACGCTGCTACAGCCGGATTTCGCCGAAGCCTGGAACCGCCGCGCCGGCCTCCATTACGCGATGGGCAATCGCCGCAAGTCGATGGCAGACATCAACGAGGTCCTGCAACGGCAGCCGCGCCACTTCGGCGCAATCGCCGGCATGGCGACGATCCTGACGGAATCGGGCGAGGACGAGCTGGCACTCAGGGCCTGGCAGCGTTACCTGGACATCTACCCCGCCGATCGCGACGCACAGAAGGCCGCCATGGAACTTTCCGAAAAACTCGCCGGCAACCGCACCTGACCATGGTCCATCTTGCAGTGCTTCTGGTCGCCGCCGTCGCCGGTCTGCTTGCCGCGGCATTCGGCTTCACGGCCTGGAAGGCGCACGCCATCGAGGAGCGCTTTCCAAATCACGGCGAACTTCTGGACGTCGGCGGCTTCCGGATGAATTCACTGCACATCCCCGCAGGCCCATCCCCCGACCTGCCGCCGATCGTGTTCATTCACGGCGCCAGCGGCAATCTGAGAGATCAGGAGACAGCCTTCCGCAGCCGCCTTGAAGGTCGTGCGGAACTGCTCTTCGTCGACCGGCCCGGACACGGCTATTCCGAACGCGGCGGCGAGGAAAACGACCGCCCGGATGGACAGGCCGCCGCGATCGCCCGGCTGATGGAGATCCGCGGCATCGACAGGGCCATCATTGTGGGCCACTCCTTCGGCGGCGCCATCGCCGCGAGCTTTGCCGTCCATCACCCGCAAAAGACGGCGGGCCTCGTTTTCCTCGCGCCGGCCACTCATCCCTGGCCGGGCGGCGTCGACTGGTATTACGACCTCGCGGCCGCCCCTTATGTCGGATGGCTGTCCACCCGGCTATTTTCGCTTCCCGCGGGCCTTCTGCTCCTGGAGGGCGCCACCCATTCCGTCTTCAGCCCCAATCCCCGGCCGGAGAGATACGTCACGGAAGGCGCGCCGGCGCTGGTGCTGAGGCCGTCCAACTTCCGCAACAACGCCAGGGACGTCGCGGGCCTGAACAGCTTTGTCAGACAGGCAGCGCCGCTCTATCGGGGGATTAGGGCGCCGACTGTGATCGTCACCGGCGACAGCGACGCGATCGTCGCCGAGGAAATTCATTCACGCGGCCTTGCCCGCGATATCGCCGGTGCGGAACTCGTCTGGGTGCATGGGCTGGGTCACAAGCCGGACTACGTGGTGCCCGGCCTCGCCGTCGCATCGATCGAAAAGGTCGCAGGCTTCGACCGGGATCTTCAGGCGATCGCACGACAGGCGGAGCGGCTCATTCCCCAGGAGGCGGCAAGCCCTTCCTCTGTCGCGGGCTTCGCGACGGAGGAGAATTAGAGAAGACCAAGCTTTATCCGGGGAAAGGCTCAGATACCGCTCTGGCCGTCCGCGCCGATATAGGCGATGCGCAGCATGTTGGTCGCACCCGGTGTCCCGAGCGGCACGCCGGCGGAGATGATGATCCGGTCGCCCGGCTTCCCGAAGCCTTCGGCAACCACGATCCGGCAGGCGCGGTTCACCATGTCGTCCAGGTCTTCCGCATCGTGCGTGACGACGCAATGCATGCCCCAGCAGATCGAGAGCCGGCGCGCCGTCTGGACGATCGGAGAAAGCGCAATGATCGGCACCTGCGGACGTTCGCGCGACGCGCGCAGGCCCGTCGTGCCGGACGACGTATAGGTGACGATAGCGGAGAGCCGCAAGGTTTCGGCGATCTGGCGGGCAGCGAGCGAAATGGCATCCGCTCCCGTCGCCTCCGGCGTGGCGCGCTGCGAGTAGATGATGCTGGAATAGAGCGGGTCCTGCTCGACGGCAGTCGCGACCGATGCCATGGTCGTTACGGCCTCGACCGGATATTGACCCGAAGCGGATTCGGCCGAGAGCATGACGGCGTCCGCACCTTCGAACACGGCGATGGAAACGTCGGAGACTTCCGCGCGTGTCGGAACCGGTGAGCCGATCATCGATTCCAGCATCTGCGTGGCGACGACGACGGGCTTGCCCGCCCGGCGACAGGCGCGCGTTAGCTGTTTCTGAATGCCGGGCACCGCCTCGATCGGCATCTCCACCCCGAGATCGCCGCGAGCGACCATGACAGCGTCGGAGAGCTCGATGATCTCGTCGATCCGCTCGAGCGCCTGCGGCTTCTCGATCTTCGACATCACGCCGACGCGACCGCGGGCGATCTTGCGAACCTCGGCAAGATCCTCGGGACGCTGCACGAAGGACAGCGCGACCCAGTCGATCTCGCCGGTCGCGAGCGCCGCATCGAGGTCGACGCGATCCTTGTCCGTCAGCGCGCCGACCGCGAGCAGCGTGTCCGGCAGGCTCACGCCTTTCCGGTCCGAAATGCTCGTTCCCGCAACGACCGTGCAGACGATGCTCTTGCCGTCGGTCTTTTCCGCCTTCAAGGCGAGCTTGCCGTCGTCGATCAGCAGCCGGTGGCCCGGCTTTACCGCCTCGAGGATTTCCGGATGCGGCAGGTGGACGCGCGTCTCGTCGCCCGGCTCGTCCCGGTTGTCGAGGGTGAAGGTCTGGCCGGGCGTCAGCGTCACCTTGGAACTGGCGAATTTTCCGACGCGAAGCTTCGGCCCCTGCAGGTCCGCCAGGATGCCGATCGGCCGGCCGCAGCGGCTTTCCACCGAGCGGATACACTCGATGAGCGTGCGCATCGTGTCGTGGCTCGCATGGCTCATATTGATGCGGAAGAGATCTGCGCCCGCTTCGTGCAGCTTCTGGATCATGTCCTCTTCGGAAGATGCCGGGCCGAGCGTGGCGAGGATCTTCACTTTGCGGTTACGCTTCATCAATTCTGGCCTTCCTGCGTATTCGGTGCATCCGAGAGCTGCACCATCCAGCTGCCCTGGCGCCCGGTATCATATTCCTTGAACCCCATGCGCTGATGACCGCGGGCGAAGCAGTCCTGCACGCCGACGATCTTGAACTCGTTTTCGGCCACGCACATGTTGACCTCACCGGTCCAGCGGCCACCGCGGGCGGCGTCTTCCGCATAGAGGTAATAGTAGCGCGACTGGAGTTCGCCCTCGATGAGGGTCGCGCAGGTGGAGGCGGGCACCTGCCACCAGCCCTCGGTCATCCAGCCTTCCTCGGCACGATAGCCGATCGCGACGCCCACCAGGTTCTGCGTACCGTTGCAGACGCGGAAGTCGGCATGCGCTGCACCGGCGGCGAAGAGGGGAACCCCGAGCGACCCGGCGAATACAACGGCCGGCGCCATGGCGAGGAAACGGGAGAGAGAGAATCGGGATGATTTCGACACGGCTTCCGATGGAACCCCATGGTTATTCGCGAAGCACGTTCTCGCCCGCCGAGGGTCGAAAGTCAACGCAAGTCTAATCGATTATACCCCCCCGGAGGCAGGCGCGAACCGACGGAGCTTGCGCCTCGGCGCACCGCATGCGATCAACCGGAGGCCTCCCTCCAGTTCATTTGTATCGGCAGCTCCGTCATGCAAGACTTCGTCCCGTTCGAGATCATAGAAGGCGATTATGACGGCGGCATGGTTCTCCTCGCCGATCACGCCATGAACCGGCTTCCCGAACGCTACGGCAGCCTCGGCCTTCCCGACGGCGCCTTTAGCAGGCACATCGCCTATGACATCGGCATCGAAGGCCTCACCCGGCAACTCGCCGCGCGCCTGGATGTGCCAGCCGTCCTCGGCTGCTTTTCCCGGCTGCTGATCGACCCGAACCGCGGCGAGGACGATCCGACGCTGATCATGAAGATTTCGGATGGCGCCATCGTCCCCGGCAACTATCCGATCACCGGGGAGGAATGGAACAGGAGGCTCGACACCTATCACCGCCCCTATCATCGGGCCGTAGAGCGAACCCTCGCCAAGGCCGGAGCGTCCGGGCGCGCGCCGCTCGTGCTGTCCCTCCATTCGTTCACGCCCGCCTGGAAGGGTGTGCCGCGGCCCTGGCATGCCGCGGTCTTGTGGGACAGCGACTATCGCGCGGTCCGCCCGCTGCTGGACGGTCTCCGCAAGGATCCCGACCTCGTGGTCGGCGACAACGAGCCTTATGACGGCGCGCTTCGCGGCGACACCATGTATCGCCACTGCATGACCTCCGGAACGCCGCATGCCCTTATCGAGGTACGGCAGGATCTGATCGCCGACGAAACCGGGATCGCCGCCTGGACGGAGCGCCTTGCGCCGATCTTCGCCCGGCTCAACGAAGATCCAGACCTGCACGCCTATCAAATCTTTCCCTCGCGTACCGGCGCTTATGCCGGCTAGGATGAACGGCATCTGGAGGACGAACGATGACCGAGTTGACCAGCGAACAGAAGACCGCGTTGGAGGCAGCCGCCTTCCGCCGTCTCGTGGCGCATTTGCGCGAGCGGGCGGACGTCCAGAACATCGACCTGATGAACCTCGCCGGCTTCTGCCGGAACTGCCTCTCCAACTGGTACCGCGATGCCGCCATCGAAGCCGGGCTCGAAATCAGCAAGGAGCAGTCACGCGAAATCGTCTACGGCATGCCGTATGATGAATGGAAAAATCTCCACCAGAACGAGGCGACGGACGATCAAAAAGCCGCATTCGAGCGAAACAAGCCTGTTGATCACTGAGACCGCGGTCGATTCGGCTTGACCTTCGGCGCCCTTCGCGGCAGGTGACACGGCAATCACAGAACCTGCACTAGAGGAGATCCTCGATGTCTGATGCTCATGGCGTCGCCCGCGACCAACTCCGCGCATTTGTCGAGCGCATTGAACGACTGGAAGAAGAGAAGAAGACGATCGCCGACGACATCAAGGATGTCTATGGCGAAGCCAAGTCCATGGGCTTCGACACCAAGATCCTGAAGAAGGTGA
>DASUPM010000066.1:0-2141 GCA_036281095.1 Pseudorhizobium sp. | reverse complement strand
TTTTGCTGTGGCCAATCCGGTGTCTTTTGCTCGCCATCCGAAGAACTCGGAAACAGAAATGCCCGAGGTCTCCGATCCGGGGATATCCGTTTCTTCATCTGGTGGCGGCTATTTGCGATGATGCCGATGTGAGAAGGATTCCCTCGTGACCGAAGCAGTGCGCCTTTCCGTATTCCCGGCATTTGTCAAAGTCCGCGGCCTGAAGGTCGCGGTCTTCGGCAATGGCGACGAAGCCTTTGCCAAGGTTCGCCTGTTGCGCAACACCGATGCGCGCATCGTCGCCTATGCCTCCGATCCCGAGCCGGCCTACAGCCGCTTTCTTCTCGACAATCATGTGGAGACGGTTCCTGCGGAGTTTTCGGACGAACAGCTTGAGGGTGCCGTTCTCGCCTTCGCCGCCACCGGCGATGCGGTTCAGGATCAGGCGATCGTGGCGGCTGCCCGCGCTGCGAAGATTCCGGCCAATGCCGTGGACCAGCCGGAATTCTGCGATTTCCTGACGCCTGCGATCGTCAACCGTGCCCCTGTCGCGGTCGCGATCGGCACCGAGGGGGCCGGTCCCGTTCTTGCGCAGATGATCCGCGCCCGCATCGACCAGATGCTGTCTCCGTCGCTCGGCCGGCTGGCGAGCCTCGCCGTCGAATACCGCGACGCCGCCGAGCGGCTGGTGCCGAAAGGCGTTTCGCGGCGGATCTTCTGGAGGCGCTTCTTTTCCGGTGCGGTCGCCGATGCGATCAGCGCCGGTGACCTTCCCTCCGCGCACCGCTCCGCCAATGCGCTGGTCTCCTCTTCCGGATGGGCCGAAGGCCATGTCTGGCTCGTTGGCGCCGGACCGGGGGCGGAGGACCTTCTGACACTGCGCGCCCAGCGGGTTCTGATGGAAGCCGACGTCATTGTCTACGATGCGCTCGTGCCGCAGGCGATCGTCGATATGGGCCGCCGCGATGCAGAGCGCCTGTCCGTCGGCAAGCGCAAGAATTGCCATTCCAAGAGCCAGGAAGAGATCAATCGCCTGCTCGTCGATCTCGGGCGCCAGGGCAAGCGCGTGGTGCGCCTGAAATCGGGCGATCCGCTTGTCTACGGCCGTGCTGGAGAAGAGATGGCCGCGCTGCGGGAGGCGGGCGTTTCCTACGAGATCGTGCCGGGCATCACTTCCGCCTTCGCGGCGGCGGCCGATTTCGACCTGCCGCTGACGCTGCGCGGCGTCGCATCGTCGCTGATCTTCACCACAGGCCACGATCTGGCAGGCGACGTGCTGCCGGATTGGGCAAGCCTTGCGGTTTCCGGTGCGACCATTGCCGTCTATATGGGCAGCAGCGTCGCGGCATCGGTGGCGGGACGGCTGATGGAAGCAGGCCTGTCGCCGGACACCACCGTTGCGGTGGTGGAAAACGCCAGCCGGACGAACCGCAGGCTTTTCCACGGCATCCTCAAGGAATTGCCGGACCTCGAGGCGCGGGACGATCTCGCCGGTCCGGTCATGGTCATCATCGGCGAATCCGTCGCCGGTGCGAATTTCGATCGATCCGAGCCGCTTGGCGCCTTCCGGCCCGCGGCTCGCAAGCAAGAAGAAACGGGAATGGAACGATGACGGACAAGGTGCTGACCGCCAACCGCCTGACGGACGGGATAGCCGTCTGGCTCGATGCCAACGGGCAGTGGGTGGAGAACCTGCAGGATTCGCTGGTGGCGCGCCATGCGGAGGCGGTTGCCTCGCTGGAGGCGATCGGCAAGCGCGATTTCGCCGCCAACCGCGTCGTGGACGTCGCGGTCGTCGACGTTCAGGAGGTGAAGGGCCAGCTCTGGCCGATCCGCCTGCGCGAACGTATCCGCGCCGCCGGCCCCACCATGGAATATGCCGCCGGCTACCGCCCGGCGGACGCCGCATTCATCGCAGTCTGAGGAAGTCATGTACCGTTACGACGAATTCGACCACACATTTGTCTCCGGTCGTGTGGAGCAGTTCCGCGATCAGGTCCAGCGGCGACTTGCCGGGGAACTGGCGGAAGATGCCTTCAAGCCGCTGCGCCTGATGAACGGCGTTTATCTTCAACTGCATGCCTACATGCTGCGGATCGCCATTCCCTACGGCACCCTGAATTCCCGGCAGATGCGTATGCTGGCGCATGTCGCGCGCAAGT
>DASUPM010000065.1:0-6442 GCA_036281095.1 Pseudorhizobium sp. | reverse complement strand
ACTTCAACAGCCATGTCCGCCATCAGCCCGTGGATCAGGAACGCTTCACTGCAGCCTTCCTGAAGGAAATGGAGACGATGCGCCGGATGAGCGGCCCCAAGACCGTTACCAGCATCTTCCTCGGTGGCGGCACGCCCTCGCTGATGGAGCCGGCAACCGTGGAAGCCATCCTCAACGGCATAGCGCGGCACTGGCATGTCCCCGACGGCATCGAGATCACCATGGAGGCCAATCCTTCCAGCGTGGAGGCGGAGCGTTTTCGCGGCTATCGCAGCGCCGGCGTGAACCGGGTCTCCCTCGGCGTACAGGCGCTCAACGATGCCGACCTCCGGTTCCTCGGGCGGCTGCATGATGTTGCCGATGCCCTGAAGGCGATACGGCTGGCGCGGGAAATCTTCCCGCGCATGAGCTTCGACCTCATCTATGCGCGTCCGAAACAGACGGTGGAGGCGTGGGAGGCGGAGTTGAAGGAAGCCATTTCCTATGCCGTCGATCATCTTTCCCTCTACCAACTCACCATAGAGGAGGGCACCGCCTTCCATGGGCTGCACAGGGCGGGAAAACTGATCGTGCCCGACGGCGATCAGTCCGCCGACCTCTACGAAGCCACGCAGGAGATCACCGCGCGGCACGGCATGCCTGCCTACGAGGTCTCCAACCACGCGCGGCCGGGAGCGGAGAGCCGTCACAACCTGACCTACTGGCGCTACGGCGACTATGCGGGCATCGGCCCTGGAGCTCACGGCCGGTTGAGTCGGGGGCCATACAAGATCGCCACCGCCACCGAGCGGCAGCCGGAAACATGGCGCGATCTCGTCGAGCGCCAGGGTCACGCGATGGTGGATCAGGAGGAACTCGGCCGCGACGAGCAGGCCGACGAACTCCTGCTGATGGGGCTGAGGCTGACGGAGGGCGTCGATCTCGCGCGATGGCAGCAACTATCGGGCCGCGATCCCGATCCGGTGCGCGAGCAGACTTTACTGGAACACGGCTTCATCGAGCGGCTCGGCAATTCGCGGCTGCGCTGCACACCGAAGGGAATGCTGATCCTGGACGCCGTGGTGGCCGATCTGGCCTGCTGAGCGCCAGCCGTGAGTATGCGGCTCAAATTCCAGTATCCTTCGAACTGAGCTGCCGGCGAAAGTCGATGTGGCCCGAAGCTTGAGCTACTCATGAGCCGAGGAGCCGTCAACGCTTAGGCGTATGCGGCAGGACTTCGGGCCACCTGCATTTGCAGGCGGCCCGGAGGCCCTTCTCAGGCGTTGTTCTCGTTGATCAGACGCTTCAGAAGCTCCACTTCATGGCTGAGCTTCGTATCTTCCCCGATCAGGTCCTCGATCTTGCGGACCGCGTGCAGAACCGTGGTGTGATCACGCCCGCCGAAGCGGCGGCCGATCTCGGGGAAGGAACGGGGCGTCAGGGTCTTTGCCAGATACATGGCGATCTGGCGGGGCTTGACGACAACCCGGGTGCGGCGGTTTGAGACCAGCTCCTGGCGGGAAACATTGTAATGCCGCGCGACGATGCGCTGGATATCCTCGATGCGGACGCGCTTTGCCTCGCCGGTGCCGACCAGGTGAGCAAGCAGTTCATCGACCCGTTCGATGGAGAGCGTCGGCTCGAAGGACTTGCGGAATACGAGCTGGTTGAAGGCGCCTTCCAGTTCGCGGCCGCTGCTTGCGACATTGCGGGCGACATGGGCGAGCAGTTCCGACGAGATGTCGAGCGACGGATCGTCCTGCTGGGCAGCGGCCAGCCGCTGCTTCAGCATCTCCAGCCGCATCTCGTAGTCGGGGCTTTCCATTTCGATGGCAACGCCGCCCTGCAGGCGGGAGCGGACGCGCGGATCGAGGGATTCCAGTTCCCAGGGCGCCCGGTCGGCGGCGACCACAACCTGCTTGGCGCTGTCGAGCAGCGTGTTGAGCAGGTGGCAGAATTCGTTCTGGATCATCTTGCCCTGGAGGAACTGCATGTCGTCGATGATCAGCAGATCGATGTTGCGCAGGGAATCCTTCAGCGTCAGCGCGTCATTGTCGCGGATGGCGGTGGCAAACCGCCACATGAAGTATTCGGCAGTGGGATAAACCACCCGCGGAGAACGGGCGCTGGACACCGCAGCATTGGCAATCGCCTGCAGGAGATGGGTCTTTCCGAGGCCCACGCCGGAATGAATGAACAGGGGATTGAAGCGCACGGCGCCGGCGCCGGCCTCGGCGATCGTCTTTGCGGCAGCAAGCGCCACGCGGTTGGACGGACCTTCTATATAGGTGTCGAACGTGAAGCGGGAATCGAGCGGCGAACCGAAAAGCGGGCTTGCCGAACTCGGACGTGCGGCCGGGGTGGGGAATGCGGCGAGCTTTCCGACTTCACGGACGGCGGGACGGGAAAACGGAGCGGGCGAAGAAGCCGAAGGTGCAGCTTCGGCAGCCAGCGGGCGCTCCTCTGCGCCTGCCGCGCGCGGATGGCGGCTTGCACTGCGCACGAGGATCTCGACCTTCAGGATATCCGGATCCTCGGACTGAAGAATGCCGGTGATGATGTCCAGATACCGGTTGTTGATCCAGGACTTCAGAAAGGTGGTCGGGACGCTGAGCCGGACGACACTTTTGGAAATGGAGTGGAGCTTCAGGCGGCCGAACCAGCTTGCGTAAACATCCTGACCGACTTGCGCCTTCAGACGCAGGCTGAGCCGCTCGAAGAGAGCCTCATGCTTCATATCGCGATTTTCCCCTGCCGCCTGGGTCGCTGCCGAACCGAACGCCTGCCGTGCGGTGTCTGCATCGCCTGCTGCACGGATTGATACGGTATTCGTATGCATTGTCGTTGCCGCCTTCCACTTCTGCCTGCCAGCGCCTCGCGTCGCCGCCAGAACAAGTTCCTTTTTTGGCCAGCCTCCGTCATGGAAAGCCGGCCAAAGCCCCATTCACCAGCACCGTCCCCATTTCCGCCAGCCAAAGGCGAAAGCTTCCCCGACGCCGAATTCTTCAAGAGCCCCTCCGCAGCCTCCCTCCTCGTAAAGGGTGACGCCTAGACCGCCCTCACCGGCCAAGGCCGGTATACATTCAGACATGACGGTACCGTTCCGAGAGTCATGAAAGACTCCCGGCACACAACCGTCAGTTACATGAGAAGCGGGTTCAGTCCCGCTACAAGGGACAAAAAGACCACGCTCCGCAGAAGAAAAACTACGGCTTGCAATGGTCTCTTTGAAGTCGTCCCCGTGCCCTTGCTGAAGGCATTTAGGCAGGATCGAAGGCCAAGATCAATGCTGAAATTTACCCGAAATTAATTGGTGGCCGTTGACTCCGGCAGCCGGTTTGGAATCCGCCAGTTGCAGCTCTTCAGAATCGCTGTTGAATCAATGGGATTCAAAAATGACAGTGGCGAAGGGCATTTGCCCACAGATAAAATAAAAAATATCTTGACTCGGATTTTCGCTCAGGCGGATTGGGTATACCACCGCCCACAACGCCTGACCTGCCGCATCTTATTGAAATCAAAGGGAAATCTGTGTCGTCACTTTGACATCCAGGATTTCCCGTTTCGTCACAAATGAAGCGGGCAGAAGAGAATCAAGAAAGCCCGGCGAGCCGCCAGGCTTAGTCACTTAATCTTGATTATGACAGATTAGGCGCTCAGCGCCTTCACGCGCGCAGCCAGGCGAGAGACCTTGCGGGACGCCGTATTGCGGTGCACAACGCCCTTCGAAGCGGCACGCTGGATTTCCGGCTGCGCCGCCTTCAGAGCTTCGGCAGCAACTGCGGCATCACCGGCGGCAAGCGCCTCTTCAACCTTGCGGATGAAGCCGCGCATGCGGGAGCGGCGAGCCTTGTTGACTGCAGTGCGGCGAGCGATCTTGCGGGTCGCCTTTTTCGCCGAAGTTGTATTGGCCATGTATGCCTCTCTACGAATTCGAACCAAACTCCGCCGCTGCCGCGACCGGTCATGTGCGACCTTACCTTCAGCAATCAGGGAGCATTAGAGGAAGCCGTGATCAGGCTTTCCCAACTGTGGCGCGGCATATAGCTTGAAAGGCGGGTTCAGTCAACGCGCAATTTACGGCTAGCCGGGCGAAAAGAACCGTCAGCGATTGGCGAAATTCGGCTTGCGCTTCTCCACGAAGGCAGCCATCCCCTCCTTCTGATCCTCCGTCCCGAACAGCGACTGGAACAGCCGGCGCTCGAACCGCAGACCTTCCGAAAGCGTCAGTTCGTCCGCCCGGCTCACTGCCTCCTTTGCCATCAGCACCGCGGCACGGGAGAAGGAGGCGATCTTTGCCGCAGCCTCCAGCGCCTCGTCGAGCAATCGCTCCGGCGCGACGATGCGCGAGACAAGCCCGGCTCTCTCCGCTTCCGCGGCATCCATCAACCGGCCCGTGAGCACCAGATCCATCGCCTTCGCCTTGCCTACGGCGCGCGTCAGACGCTGCGATCCGCCCATGCCGGGTATGACGCCGAGCGTGATTTCCGGCTGACCGAACTTCGCCGTCTCGGACGCGACGATGAAGTCGCACATCATGGCAAGCTCACAGCCACCGCCCAGGGCATAACCGGAAACCGCAGCGATAAGAGGCTTGCGGGTCGCGACCACCGCCTCCCAGCCACCGAGGAAATCGCCGACATAGGCGTCGACAAAGGTCACCGGCTGCATTTCCTTGATGTCCGCACCCGCCGCGAAGGCCTTTTCCGACCCCGTGAGAACGATCGCGCCTATCGAAGCGTTCGCGTCGAAGGTCTTCAGCGCCGCGGCAAGTTCCCGCATCACGGTGGAATTGAGAGCGTTCAGCGCCTGGGGCCGGTTGAGCGTGAGCAGCCCGACGCCGCCGCGCTCTTCCACCAGAAGCGTCTCGAACTTGTCCATGTCGTCCCTCCCGAACTGCGGCCGTTATTTCTGGCAGCCGGCGCAATAGAAGGATGAGCGCCCGGCCTGCACGATGCGCGCAACCGTACCGCCGCAGCCGGGCGTCCGGCAAGCCTCCCCTTCCCGATCGTAGACAGAGAAGGAATGCTGGAAATAGCCGAGCGTGCCATCGGTCCTTATATGGTCCCGGAGCGAGGAGCCGCCTGCGGCGATGGCATCTGCGATCACCGCGCGTATGGCTTCCGTCAGCAGTTGGAGCTGTTTACTCGATCTGCCTTTGGCAGTGACCAGGGAACCAGCCTTGCGAAGGGGCGAGAGGTGCGCCCGCCAGAGCGCTTCGCAGACATAGATATTGCCGAGCCCGGCAATGACGGTCTGGTCCAGAAGAGCGCCCTTGAGCGGCTGCGCCTTGCCCGCGAGACGCTCCGCCAGGTAGTCGGCACTAAGCGTATTTCCCGTGGGCTCCGGCCCAAGTCCGGCGAAAGCGGGATAGGCGTCGAGCGCGCTGCGCTTCCAGAGATGCATGAAGCCGAACCGGCGCGGGTCGTTGTAGACGACGCGGAGGGCGCCGTGGGGAGAAGCAAGGTGAAAGACGACATGATCGTGTTTTTCGTCCTTGCCGCGCGGATGATGGAATTCGCCCGGCACTTCAGTCGTCCCGGCTTCCTCCACCCGAAAGGAACCCGACATCCCGAGATGCGATATGATCGTCTGGTCGCCCTCGAGGTCGATCAGCAGGTATTTGGCGCGGCGCCCCAAAGACAGTATCCGCCTGCCTTCGGCAACCTCCGCAAGTCTCTCAGGCAGGGGAAAGCGCAGGTCGGGCCGGCGAAGATCCAGCTTCGTGATGACTGCACCCTCCATGGCAGGCGCAAGACCACGCCGGACCGTCTCCACCTCTGGCAATTCGGGCATGTGTTTCTAACTTCCTGTTCCAACGCCTCCGCACCTGGTCTATAGACCGGGGCCGAACGTCGCACTGCTCCTTTGGACTTGCGGCACAGATAGCGAGGCGCAACCGATTTCGCTATGGTCGCCGACCGGAAGACGAGCAAGGAGTTCCCGATGAGCGAAGCGCGTACCTCTGCCGACGGCGGAATGGAAACCTCCTACGGCTTTCGCAAGGTGGCCGAGGGGGAGAAGCAGCCGCTCGTCAACGAGGTATTCCACAAGGTCGCCAAGCGCTACGACATCATGAACGACGTCATGTCCGGCGGGCTTCACCGGGTCTGGAAGGATGCCATGGTCTCAGCGCTTCATCCGCGCAAGGACGAGGCCTACAGGGTGCTGGACGTCGCGGGCGGCACGGGAGACATCGCCTTCCGTATCGTGGAGGCTTCCGGCCGCAAGGCGCATGCGACCGTGCTCGACATCAACGGGTCGATGCTCGCCGTCGGGGCGGAGCGGGCGGCCAAGAGAAATCTTTCGGAACGGCTGACTTTCGTCGAGGCGAATGCGGAAGAACTTCCTTTCGACGCCGGCGCCTTCGACGCCTACACCATCGCCTTCGGCATTCGCAACGTGCCCCGTATCGACGTTGCGCTGAGCGAAGCCTACCGTGTGCTGAAGCGCGGAGGGCGGC
>DASUPM010000064.1:0-2741 GCA_036281095.1 Pseudorhizobium sp. | reverse complement strand
CGCCAGCCGCGCCGTCGGCGCCGCGGTCGGCCGCAACCCGATCTCCTTCGTCGTCCCCTGCCACCGCGCGCTCGGCAAGAGCGGTGCGCTGACCGGCTACCACTGGGGGCTCACCCGCAAGCGCGCGATCCTCGGCTGGGAGTCGGGGAACGCCTAACCTTGCTCTGCCTTGGTTAGTCTCAACAACTCCCGTGCGGCACCCTCGTCGGTGATCAGCGTGTTGCAGCCGATGCGGCGGATGGTGGCGCGGATTGCCACCGCCCGGTGTGCCCCGCCGGAGGAAAGCACAATGTGCTTCGCCTTCTTCAACGTATCGAGATCGACGGACATCACCCTTTCGTTGATCGGATGGCGGACGGAATTGCCTTCCGCGTCGAGGAAGTTGAACATGGTGTCGCAGACGCAGCCGGCCTCGATCAGGGCGGCCAGTTCCGCCTTCGAGATGAAGCCTTCGGAGAGCGACGTGGAATGCGGGCCGATGTCTCCGCAACTGACGACCGCGAGGTCCATCTTTTCGGCAAGATCATAGATCGCCTTCAGCCCGCATTTCTCGATCAGGGCGCGCTTTGTCTGGACGGAGTCGACGAGCAACGGCGCGAGAAACATGTAGCACTCGGCGCCGAATTGGCTGGCCAGCCGCCATGTGTAGTCGATCGGGTTCGTCTGGTGGACCGCCACAATACCGCCCAGCAGCGAGACCACCTTGCAGTTCTGCCGGTGCGGCGGCCGGAAGCTCGAAAGCGAGGCCGTCATCGTCCGGCCCCAGCCGACGCCGATGGTCATGTCGTCCTGGATGACGTCGGAGAGAAACTGGCCGAGCGCCAGGCCGACGGCCTTGGCCAATGCTTCTGCGCTCGCGTCGCGCGTTTCGGGAACCACGACGGCCTCGTCGAGACCGTAAGCCTGCTCCAGTTGGGTGGCCAGTCCGAGGCAATCGTCGACGCCGGCGTCTATCCAGATCTGCACTTCGGAGCGCTTCATCGCCTCGTCGAGCATCCGGATGACCGTGGACCGGCTGATCCCCAGGCGTTCGGCGACTTCCTTCTGCGTCAGGCGCTGATTGTAGTAGAGCCACGCCGCCCGCAGCCGGAGCGGCGAGGCTTCGGACATGCTGGGGTGGCTTTCGCGTCTAAGTCTTGCCAACGGCGCTCCGGTCCATGCTGATGAGGTGCGAGCAGCATGATACTTATGTCGATCCAATTGAGCAAATGTCTTGACTTCGCCATGTTCGGCTGGTGATAGTCTGGGGAGGGAGGCACCCGGTTCCGGGCGCCCAGTCGCCACCAAACGATCCGAAGGATGACCGGCATGACGTCGAAACTAGAGCAGCTTCGTTCCATGACCACCGTCGTCGCCGATACCGGCGATATCGAGGCGGTCGCGCGCCTGAAGCCGGTGGATTGCACCACCAATCCGACCATCGTGCTGAAGGCGCTCGGTACGCCGATGTTCGCGGACGCCTACAAGGAAGCCATCACTTGGGGCAAGTCGCGCAACGGCGGCTCGGATGCCGTGGTGGCCGAAGTGGCCGACCGGCTGGCGATTTCCGTCGGCGCGGCGCTTGCCGAACTGGTGCCGGGCCGGGTCTCGACGGAGGTGGATGCAGATCTCTCCTTCGACACGGAAGCCTCCATTGCCAAGGCGCGCGCCATCATCGCCTCCTACAAGGAGCGCGGCATCGACCGCGACCGCATCCTCATCAAGCTCGCCTCCACCTGGGAAGGCATCAAGGCGGCGGAAGTGCTGCAGACCGAAGGGATCGACTGCAATCTGACGCTGCTCTTCTCCAAGGCCCAGGCCATCGCCTGCGCGGAGGCAAAGGTCTTTCTTATCTCGCCCTTCGTCGGCCGCATCCTCGACTGGTACAAGAAGTCCACCGGCCAGGATTACACCGCCGAGACGGATCCGGGCGTCGTCTCGGTGCGCCAGATCTACAACTACTACAAGGCCAACGGCATCGACACGATCGTTATGGGCGCCTCCTTCCGCAATGCAGGAGAGATCGAGGCGCTGGCCGGCTGCGATCGCCTGACGATCAGCCCGGCGCTGCTTGATGAACTGGACGAGGACCAGGGCACGCTGGAGCGCAAGCTTTCGCCGGACCGCTTCGATGCGGAGCCGCTGCAGAAGCTCGACGAAAAGAGCTTCCGCTGGATGCTCAACGAGGATGCGATGGCGACGGAAAAGCTGTCGGAAGGCATCCGCTCCTTCGCCAAGGATCTCGGCGCATTGCGCAGCATGGTCAAGAAGGAACTGGTCGCTGCGGCGGCCTGATCTCCTGGGACGGAAAGCCCGCCGTTTCCGGCGGGTTTTCTGTAAGGGAGGTCTATTCGAACATGCCCTTCGGCGTTTCGCCCTTCAGGAAGGGTTCGATGAAGGCGTGGAGCAGGTCGGTCTGGCCTATGACGGCCGTATGTGAGGTCGCCGGAAGGATCGCCAGCCGCGACGCGGGCAGGGGCTTGCCCATGTCGCCCATGATTCCTCCTCCCAGAAGACGAAACATCGCGACGGTATGTTCGAGGGTCGCGACATCCGCATCACCGGCGATGACCAGCACGGGCGTCTTCAGTCCCTTGACGCCCTCTCCCCATGCCATCGGCTCCTTTTCGAGCTGAATCAGCTTCTCCACCAGTTGCGGAAAGCCGTCGGGATTGGCGGCGAGCTTGCGGTAATCCTCCGCAAACGGCATTTCCGTGAACATCTCGACCGTCATCTGCGGGATGAATGCCTTGAATTCCGGC
>DASUPM010000063.1:0-4749 GCA_036281095.1 Pseudorhizobium sp. | reverse complement strand
CCAGGTCGGCTGGTTCACCACCATCACGCTTGGCTGACGGTCGAGTTCGCGGCCGACGATGAATTTCTGCAGCTTGCCCCCGGACACCGAGCCTGCCTGTGGATCATCGCCGCTTTTGCGCACATCCATCGCCTCGCAGATACGACGTGTCGCCGACCTGATCGCGCTGGAGCGGATGATCGAGAAGGCGCCGCCTGCGAGAAAGGCCTTCTTGTCTGATTGGCTGCGGGCGAGCAGGAGATTGTCCGACAGGGCCATGGCGGAAACGGCCGCGTGTCCGTGGCGCTCTTCCGGGACAAAGCCCGCCCCGAGCGATCGCCGGCCATTGATGCCCGTACGTCCGACAGCGGTGCCACGAATGCGTATCGCCTGATTCTCCGCAACGGGATATTCGCCGGACAAGGCATCGAAAAGTTCGCCCTGACCGTTTCCGGCAACGCCCGCGATCGCCAGCACTTCACCGGCCCGGACCTTCATCGACACATTCTTGAGCGCCACCGCGAATGGCGTGCGCGCCGCGACGGAAAGATCGGTGACTTCGAGCCGGACGTCACCGAGCGACGCTCCGTCGTCCCGCTGGACGTCGGCGACATCGGAGCCAACCATCATGCGGGCGAGCGATGCCGGCGTTTCCTGCCGGGGATCGCAGCTACCGGTTACCTTGCCGTGCCGCAGCACCGTTGCCCTATCGCAGATGCGCCGAACCTCCTCCAGGCGATGGCTGATATAGAGGACCGAGCGCCCCTCCGCCTTCAGGGTGAAGAGCGTCTCGAACAGCCGCTCCGCCTCCTGAGGCGTCAGAACGGAGGTTGGTTCGTCGAGGATGATCAGCCTGGGGTTCTGAAGCAGCGCGCGGACGATTTCGATACGCTGCCGCTCGCCGACAGAGAGGTCCGCCACATGCGCCTTGGGATCGAGTGGGAGGCCGTAGGCGCGAGAGAGTCGCGCCGCCTCGTCCGAAATCTTGTCGAGAGAAATTTTCCGATCGAGCGACAGCGCGATGTTTTCGGCGACCGTGAGTGCTTCGAACAGCGAGAAATGCTGGAAGACCATGCCGATGCCCAGCGAACGAGCCTCACTCGGAGAGCGGATGGCGACAGGTTCGCCGTTCCACGCGATCTCTCCAGCACTCGGATCGAGGATACCGAACAGCATCTTGACGAGAGTGGATTTTCCCGCGCCGTTCTCGCCCAAAAGCGCGTGAATCTCGCCGGCAGCGATATCGAGATCGATGCCGGAACAGGCGGCGAAGCTGCCGAAATACTTCGTCAGTCCCCGGACTGACAAGAGCGGATTGGTCGCCGATCCCTCCGATACCGTCACTGAACCCCCTTGTACGCGCCAGGCGACCTTCTTCGAGGCTTGGACACGATGCCGGCGCGCGTCCTGCTTGCACGCGGGGCCAGGATCAGGCCGCCGCTTGCCTATTATTGATAGCGAATTTGTTGCTGCGCACAACAGAAAACGCGCTCTGCCAACAGCTTAGGCCCGCTTCCCCAAATTCGGAAAGAGCTGCAGGATCCCGCCGATGCAATAGAGATAGATCCCCGACGCCACGACGCCGTAGACGACCCAGTCGGGCGAACGGAAATGCAGGAGCAGCGAATAGCCGCTCAGGGCGCACCACAACAGGAAGATGCCGAGGTTCAACGGACGAAGCCGCTTGACCCTTACCGGATGAAGGAAGTTGATCGGCAGGAAGGTGAGAAGAACGGAGACAAGTACGACGATGAAGGCCGTCACCTCGCTCGCCTGGATGACGAAGAGCGTAAAGATCACCATGTTCCATACGACGGGAAATCCGGAAAAGAAGTACTCGTCCGTCTTCATGCCCGTGTCGGCATAATAAATGGCACTCGATATGACGATCAGCCCGGCCGCAAAAAAAGACCAAGGCTCGCCGATCATCCCGCTCTGATAGAGCGCGAACGCCGGCAGGAGCACGTAGGTCACGTAGTCGATGATGTTGTCCAGCGTGTCTCCCGACCAGTTCGGCAGCACCTCGCGTACTTTCACCTTGCGCGCGATCGGACCGTCTATGCCGTCCACGAACAGGGCAAGCCCGAGCCACCAGAACATGTCCACGAAGCGGTTCTCTCCGGCCGCGACCACGCCCAGGAAGGCAAGGAAGGAGCCGGATGCCGTCAGCAGGTGAACCGAAAACGCCCGAATCTCGGCGTACGGCACTTTCCGGTAGTTGAAGATTCGTCTGATCACGCGCGGCTTCCGAGTTCTGTCCAGCCGACCTATGCGGCCAAAACGGGGTTATTGCAACTGTCCAGCGTGCGACACGCGCCGCAACGACAGCAGTGATGGGGCGGCATCCCGCAAGGGACTAGCGTACAAGTGAAGATGTATATGCGGAGCGCGCGTCGTGACCGGCAGACGACAAAAAACCCGCCGAAGCGGGTTTCTTTGGTGCGGTCGAGAAGACTCGAACTTCCACGGGTTGCCCCACAGCGACCTCAACGCTGCGCGTCTACCAATTCCGCCACGACCGCATCGTGGTAGGCCGGACTGGGCCGGCGGGGCAGCATGTAGCAAAAGGATTCCGCGGGCACAAGGGCGCCGTGACACATTTTTGAAGGATAGGAATCGGCGCCTTCAAACCCTATATCTCGGGCCTCTCCGGTCGGCTGTCTTGCGGGCATGAAGGCTGGCCGGGAAAAGGTGACGAACAAGGAAATTCTCATGCTGGCGCGTACCCATCTCGATCATGGCATGCATGCCCTGCCCGGCTCGCCTGCGGTCCGTTGGCGCATTTCCGAGGGACTCGTTCCCTATGACGAGGCTGTCGCCGCCATGGAGGAAGAGGTCGCGGCGATCGCAGACGGACGGGCGGATGAACTGGTCTGGCTGCTGGAACACCCGCCGCTCTACACGGCCGGAACAAGCGCGAACACCGCAGACCTCATCGAGCCGGAGCGGTTTCCGGTCCATACAACAGGACGCGGCGGCGAATATACCTATCACGGTCCCGGTCAGCGCGTGGCCTATGTCATGCTCGACCTGAAGCGCCGGCGGCAGGACGTCCGTGCCTATGTCGCCGCCCTCGAGGAATTGGTTATCCGCACGCTCGAATCGATGAACGTCAAGGGCGAGCGGCGGGAGGACCGGGTTGGCGTCTGGGTCCGCCGGCCCGACCGGCCTCCATTGCCCGACGGTTCCATGGCGGAAGACAAGATCGCAGCGCTCGGCATCCGGCTCCGCCGCTGGGTCAGCTTCCACGGGCTTTCCCTCAACGTCGATCCGGATCTCACCCATTTCTCCGGAATCGTCCCGTGCGGGATCAGCGCCTATGGCGTGACAAGCCTCGTCGATCTCGGCCTGCCTGTCATGATGCCGGAGGTCGACATGCGTCTGCGGACGGCGTTCGAACAGGTGTTCGGGGCCACCCGTGCCGAGGGTTCATAATCGCCACCTGCCCCGCAACGGAACATCATCGGCCATTTGAACGGCTTCGGTGAGCTGCCGTTAAGCCCGTCTGTTCGCACTCCATCAAGAGCTGGAGCGTAAAAACCGCTCCGCAGTTTCATGATGAAACGGAGATGGAAGATGAGCGACCTTCGCTTCTCATTCCCGGCATGTGTGATCGCCGGGAAGGGTGAGATTACGCCCGATGATGTCGGGCTGATGCGGCGTCACCTGTGGCCGGAAGGCATAGACACCCGCCACAAAGCATCGATGGCAATCGCGCTGGATGACGTCTGTTCTACGCGCTGCCCCGAATGGACCGCATTCCTCGTCGAATCGGTTGCCGCGTTCGTCGTCTGGAAAGACTCTGCCGCAGGAGAAGTTTCGGGCGAAACAGCCGGTTGGCTCCTGGAGCGCCTCTCCGAGGGAGGCGCGATCCGGTCCGAGGCGGGCCTGGACATCCTGCTGCATGTTCTGGAGCTTGCTGGCGACGTGCCGGATTTCCTATCGGCCGTGGCCCTGAACCAGGTTCGCCTGGCGCTCCTGCCGGAACCGCGCGGGGCCTATGCTGCCCGGCGTCGCGGGGGATCGAGGGTCACGAAGACGGACCTCGCCCTGATCTGGCGCATTCTGCGCGGCGCAGTCGATCGCGGCCGGCTGCATCTGTCGCGGCCGGAACGCCTCGTCCTCGCCGAGATCGATCGCCTCGGCACGCCGGAACAACATCATCCCGGCTGGCGGGAGATGGTGGTGCTTGCGCAGATTGCCTCCCATGGACCTACGGTCGAAGCGGACGCCTGGGTCGGCCTCGACGACGAATCCGGTCATCGGGCGGCCTGAAGCCTGCCTCTTCTCACGGTTGCAATGCCGTGCCGCCATACAGGCGGCATCGCTGTTGAGTGCCGTTGCCTGGCATGCGAATGTCTGAGGGAATCGAAAGACAGGGAGATACATCATGGATGTCCGCGCCGCCGTTGCCGTTCAGGCTGGTAAGCCGCTCGAGATCATGACCGTTCAGCTTGAAGGTCCGAGGGCGGGCGAGGTGCTGGTCGAGATCAAGGCAACCGGTATCTGCCACACCGACGATTTCACCTTGTCCGGCGCCGATCCGGAAGGTCTGTTTCCGGCTATCCTCGGGCACGAGGGCGCCGGTGTGGTCGTCGATGTCGGTCCCGGCGTCACCTCGGTGAAGAAGGGCGACCATGTAATCCCGCTTTATACGCCCGAATGCCGCGAATGCCCTTCCTGCCTGTCGCGCAAGACCAATCTCTGCACCGCGATCCGCTCCACGCAGGGCCAGGGCGTGATGCCCGACGGCACGTCGCGCTTCTCGAT
>DASUPM010000062.1:0-5682 GCA_036281095.1 Pseudorhizobium sp. | reverse complement strand
CTCGACCTTCTCGAGCCAGATGTCCTCGTGGCAGCGGTGGCAGGCCGCCTGCGCCTCGTTTCGGAAATCATGGGCGCGAGCGAGCAGTTCGCGGCGCTGGCGGCTCTTGCCCGTCAGTCGGATGCGCAGCGCCAGCGGCCGACCCTCCATGACATCGGCAACAGTGTCCAGCGTAGCCTCGATCCGCCGCAGGATCGCCGGCAGATCGTCTTCCGGCTCCACGGCCACGGCGACCTGCGCAAAGCGGGCGCTGTCGGTGATGATCCGCTCATGGCCGATCCGCCCGTCTTCCACCGTGACGAGTACCGCCCCCTTCGCTCCCTGCTCGCGAATGCTGCGGCCCTGCAGGTTGCCCGGGAAAACGACCAGCGGATCCTCCGCCACGACCTCGTAGTCGTGGACGTGGCCGAGCGCCCAGTAATCGTAGCCGCGCGAGCGCAGGTCGTCGACGGAACACGGCGCATAGGGTGCGTGCGGCTCCCGCCCGGTGAGCGAGGTATGCAACACGCCGATGTTGAACCAGCCCGGCTGCGGCGGCGGGTAGGCGAGCGCGAGATTTTCCATTGCCGAGCGCTCCGCAAACCCCTGCCCGTGCAGCGCCACCTTCAGGTGATCCAGCGTGAAGGTGCCGGGCTTGTTGACCGGAAACTCGCGCACGTTCTTCGGCAGCGTGATCGTTTTCGTGATAACGCTCTCGGCGTCGTGGTTGCCCTTGAGCAGGAAGACCGCAATCCCCGCGCGCTCCAGCCGCGCCACTTCGCGGTTGAAGAAAAGACCGATCTTGTTGTCCTTCCAGTCGCCGTCATACACATCGCCGGCAACGAGGAAGAAATCCACACGGCGCTCGATCGCCCGATCGACAAGGGTCGAGAAGGACTTGCGGCTTGCCTCCATAAAAAGTTCCGCCACCTCCACATCCTTCATCGCCAGCCCCTGGAACGGACTGCCGAGATGCAGGTCGGCGGCGTGGATGAAGGAGAAGGAGGACATCGAATCGCTTGCTTTTATTGTGTCTGCCGAGCAGGTGTTTTAGGCAATTGCCGGGCATGGCGGAAGCATCTGCCGGAGAGGCCTGTGGATAGGCGTCAGGAGGAAGAGAATGAGACAGCACCCGTTCGGCCGTACAGCCTTCACCGTCAGCGAAATCGGCTTCGGCGCCTGGCAGATCGGCGGTTCCTGGGGCGATGTCAGCGAGGCGGAAGGTCGGGCAGCGCTGGAAGCGGCACTCGATGCGGGTGTCAGCTTCATCGACACGGCGGATGTCTATGGCGACGGACGCTCGGAGAAGATCATTTCGACCGTGCTCAAGGGACGCGGCGGCGACCGCCCGATGGTTGCCACCAAGGCCGGCCGCAGGCTCGATCCTCACAATGCGGATGGCTACACCAAGGCCAATCTGGAAGCCTTCATCGACCGCAGCCTGTCGAACCTCGGCGTCGACAGCCTCGACCTCGTGCAACTCCACTGCCCGCCGACGGAGGTGCTCTACCGGCCGGAGGTTTTCGGCGCCCTGGACGACCTGCGCAAGGCGGGTAAGATCCGGAACTACGGCGTCAGCGTCGAAAAGGTCGAGGAAGCGCTGAAGGCCATCGAATATCCGGACGTCGTCAGCATCCAGATCATCTACAATCTCTTCCGCCAGCGCCCGGCCGACCTGTTCTTCAAGGAAGCCAAGCGGAAGAACGTGGCCGTCATCGTGCGCGTGCCGCTGGCGAGCGGCCTCCTATCGGGAAAAATCGGCCGGGAGACCGCATTTGCAGCCGACGACCATCGCAGCTTCAACCGACATGGGGAGGCCTTCGACGTGGGCGAGACCTTCGCCGGTGTGCCTTTCGAAGTGGGTCTGCAGGCTGTCGAGGACGTGCGCAAGCTGGTGCCGCAGGGGGCGACCATGGCGGCCTTCGCACTCAAATGGATCCTGATGAACGAGGCGGTGACGGTCGTCATCCCCGGTGCCCGCAATGCCGAACAGGCCAAGGCGAACGCCGCGGCGGCCGATCTTGCCGCACTTTCGGACGACGTGATGACCGCCGCGAAGGAAGTCTATGCGCGGCTGATCGCCCCGCACGTGCACCAGCGCTGGTAGCGGCCTCCACCGGAAAACGGGACGTCCATGCAAGAAGGCCGGGTCTGCACCCGGCCTTCTCATGTTCGCTCCTGGTCGATCAGTTGGTGAGCTTCAACTCGACCGGGAAGAACAGGGTTTCGCCGGAGGAGTCATCGACGCCATCATTGTCGGTGACCGCATAGGCCTTGCCTTCCGCATCGAAGGCGAAGCCTTCCAGCTTGTCGACGACATAGCCGTTCGTCGCAGCCTTCAGGTCCGGGATGAAGTCATGAACTTCTTCCTTCGCCACCAGCGGCAGCGTCTCGCCGAGCTTTGCGGGCTTCAGGTCCGCAACAGCGACGCGGTAGAGCTTCTTCAGCTTCGCCTTGTCGCCGATCAGGTTGTCACGCTCTACGATGTAGAGGTGATCACCGTAGGCGGTGATTTCGGACAGGCCGACCCAGCCCTCTTCCGTCTTTTCGAGCGGGTAGCGGACCGCTCCCCATTCCTTGGACTTGGGATTGTAGGAGAGGAGCTTCACCGTGCCCTTCTCGTCGTCCTTCCATTCACGCTGGACGGCCATCCAGAGCGTCAGATCGTCGCCTTCTCCGACGGACGTGATGCCTTCGAGGCCGAAGCGGGTCTGGCCGGCCAGAAGTTCGACCGGGAAACCGATCTCGGACTTGATCTCGCCCTTTGCATCGACGTTGTAGATGCCATGACCGACGAGCTTGCCCGGATCGCCTTCCGATGCCAGCCAGAAGCCGCCCTTGCCGTCGAGCGCGACGCCCTCGATGTCGAGCTTCTGGGCCGGCTGGCCCCCGCGGGTTACGCGGAGTACCTCGGTGATCTCTGCGGGTTTCTTCGTCGCATCGACGGTGAAGATGGACGGCTGCATGGCGTAGACAGAGTCGCTGACAGCGTAGAGGGTGCCGTTCTTCTCTGCGTCGCCGACGAGGCCCGAAAGGGCGCCCCAGCCGAGCGGCTGGCCATCGACATCCTTCGAAACGATCGTCGGATAGGCTTTCTCGCCTTCCGCAAGCTCGTAGATCATCACATGCGAGCGGGCGCCGCCGTCTTCGCCGAGGTCGGCTTCATTGGCGGTCGCCAGCAGGTTGCGGCCGGGAATGGCGACGGCACCCTCAGGAGAAATGCCAGAGGGCAGAAGCTGGACGATTTCCGGCTCCGCTCCGGTATCCTTGTATACCGCGACGACAGATGCGCGCTCGGCAAGCACGAAGAAGTACTGCTGTCCGTCGAAGACCGCCGCTTCCATTCCTTCGGGCTCAATGCCCTTGCTCTTGGCGCGCTTGTCCGGGAAATGTCCCAGGCGAGCGACCTCATGTTCCAGCGACGGACCTGCTTCGTAGAGGACCTTGCCGGTGCGGTCGAAGATGGTGAAGCCGCGCGCGCCGCCTTCGTAATCACCTTCGTTGGCGACAACGAGACGATCGGTGCCGAGCCACTTGACGGCATCCGGTTCACGCGGAACCGCCTCGATCTTGCCGGAGAAATCGAGCGCGCCGTCCGACTTCTTGTCCACGCCGTCGAGATCGACGGTGCCGGCGGTGAAGTGGCCGGTGACCTTGGCGCTCTTGCTGTCGACGATGATGACGTGGTTGTTTTCCTGCAGCGTCACTGCGATTTCGCCATCGGCATTGATGTTGACGAATTCCGGCTCCGGGTCCTCCGGCGCAACGGTCGCCAGGCCCGTCAGATCGACACGCTTGATGCTGTCGCAGGCGGGGGTGCCATTGTCGAGCGCAAGGATCAGAAGCTCGCCCGCCGGGAGCTGCGGAATCTGGCCGTCGTTCAGTTCCTCATCGCGCTGGTTCTCGATAGCGATGGCGGCAAAGGTACCGTCGGGCGACACCACGACGGAATCCGGCTGGCCGCCGAGATCGCAGGTGTTTTCCATCGTCTTCGAGGCAATATCGACCACGCCGAGCGCCCCCGCCGGCTTGGTGAGGTCATCGGTCTTGTCGATGGTAACGAGAACCTTGGGTCCGACCGCGGCCACCGAATTCGGCTCGCCTTCAATGGCGAGCGAACCGCCGGCCTTCGGCGCCTTGGGATCGGCGATGTCGATGAATCCGATCGTGCCGCCCGGCGCGTCGGAATAGATCAGCGTATTGCCATCTTCCGTGGCGGTGATGATTTCGGAGGACGTCGCCTTGTCCTCGCCGGCCGGCAGGTTGCCGGCAACCGGAAACGAAGCGATGCGGTTGAATACCTGCTCGGCGCCGGCCGGTGCCGCGACCGATGCCAGAAGCGCTGCGGTCAGCGCCGCGCGAAATGAAATTGTCATTGAAAACTCCCCTGTCCTAATGTGACAGAGGGGTTCTGCGCCATGGGCATGACAGGCGGATGACAGTCCCACAGCTCGGGGGGGCAACTCATCCCACAATAAAAAAGGCCCGGTCGGGCCGGGCCTTTGAAACTGCCGCTGGGCAGCAGATTACTTGTTGTTGACTGCGTCCTTCAGGCCCTTGCCGGCCGAGAACTTCGGCACGTTGCGAGCCGGAATATCGACTTCGGCGCCGGTCGAGGGGTTGCGGCCCTTCGATGCTTCGCGACGGGAAACGGAAAAGCTGCCGAAGCCGGCGAGACGAACGTCCCCACCGTTCTTCAGTTCGGCCTGAACGGCATCAAATAC
Organism: Pseudorhizobium sp.; assembly: GCA_036281095.1. Taxonomy (GTDB): domain Bacteria; phylum Pseudomonadota; class Alphaproteobacteria; order Rhizobiales; family Rhizobiaceae; genus Neorhizobium. Next base: position 979 of record DASUPM010000062.1, on the reverse strand, counting down.
GGCATCCACAGCCGAAGCTGCGTCAGACTTGGAAAGACCCGCTTTTTCTGCAACTGCGGTAACGAGTTCAGTTTTGTTCATGTTTCCACCCTTTCAAATGATAGTGAAACGACTCAAGTTTTCCGGCCCGACAATAATTCCCCCGCGAGCCTTCGCAAGCCAGAAGCGCCGGTATAGCCTGAAAAACAAGGGGCAGCGGTTCATTTTCACCAAAAAAAGCCGGCTTCAAGCCGGCTTTTTCGTCAAGCGTGCCAATTTGGCATACCCCAAAAGGGGATCATCCCTAGTGGGCGATCGTCGTGCCCGTGTCGTCAACGCCCTCGACGGTGGCGATCACAGGCGTTTCGATGGAGCCGTCCCATTCGATCGGCTCCGGTGTCCGGACGAGGGCGTGCCGGATGACCTCGCCCATCCGCGAGACAGGGATGATCTCCATGCTGTTCTTCACGTTGTCCGGAATGTCGGCCAAGTCTTTGGCATTCTCTTCCGGGATCAGAACCTTCTTGATGCCGCCGCGGAGCGCCGCAAGCAGCTTCTCCTTCAGGCCGCCGATCGGCAGAACGCGGCCGCGAAGGGTGATCTCACCCGTCATGGCGACGTTCTTGTCGACCGGAATTCCGGTCATGATGGAGACGATGGCGGTCGCCATCGCGACACCGGCAGACGGACCGTCCTTCGGGGTCGCACCTTCCGGCACGTGGACGTGGATGTCCGACTTGTCGAAGCGCGGCGGTTCGATGCCGAAGTCCACGGCTCTGCTGCGGACATAGGATGCCGCCGCCGAGATGGATTCCTTCATCACATCCCGCAGGTTGCCGGTGACCGTCATGCGGCCCTTGCCCGGCATCATCACGCCTTCGATCGTCAGCAGTTCGCCGCCGACTTCCGTCCAGGCAAGCCCCGTCACCACGCCGACCTGATCGTCGCGCTCGGCTTCGCCGTGGCGGAACCGCGGCACGCCGAGATAGTCGTGGATGTT
>DASUPM010000061.1:0-2164 GCA_036281095.1 Pseudorhizobium sp. | reverse complement strand
GATGGCCGCGTCGTGCCCGTCCTTACGCGGCAGATGCGTGTGCTGGACGCGGACGGCGAACCGCATCTGGTCGGCTCCATCACCGACATCACCCCCTACAAGCAGGCGATGGAACATGCCGAGAAGCTTCGCCAGGACATGCAGACCATCCTGCACGGCGTCCCCGTCGGCATCGGCATTCTCGACGAGAATTTCGTCTTCGAATACGCCAATCCGGCCTTCTACGGCTTCTGGGATACGGAGGAAGGATTCGAACTGATCGGTCGCTCCTATCGCGATTTCATGAGGGTCAATTTCGACAACGGCATCTATGGCCCCAACAACCGGTCCTTCGACGACATCTTTGCGCAGCGTATCGCCGACCTGGAGCAGCAGGGCGAAAAGCCGATCGAGGTCCGCAGCCATCAGGGCCGCGTCATCCTGATCTCCGGCACGAAGCTCTCGGGCAACAAGCTGCTCCTGAGCTATACCGACATCACCGCGATCCGCAAAAGGGACGAGGAGGTGCGGGCGGCCCAGCAGGCGCTCGACCGGCAGGGTGCGCTCATGCGCGAGGCGACCAGTGCCATGTCGCAGGGCCTGCTGATCCTGCACGACGGAACGATCGTCTTTTCGAACAACGCCTTGCCGACGATGCTGGAAATACCGGAATCCCTCGGCTCGCCCGGTGCTCTGTGGCGGGACCTCTTCCGCTTCTGCGTCAAGCGCGGCGATCTGGGGCCGACGGACGAAGCCATGGAGGCGCTGCGCGCCTGGGAGGAAAATGTCTCCACCGGCCAGTCCGTGGCGGCGACCTTCTGCGTCGAGGGACGCAAATGGGTGCAGATCGAGGCCAATCTCAGCGGCAGCGACCACTGGCTCGCCGTCTTCACCGACGTGACGGAAATCAAGGAGCGGGAGGCGGAACTGACGCGTCTCGTCCAGCGCGCCGAGGCGGCCGACAAGGCGAAGTCCGAGTTCCTCGCCAACATGAGCCACGAGATCCGGACGCCGATGAACGGCGTGCTCGGCATGGCTGAACTCCTGGCCAAGTCGAGCCTCGACACGCGCCAGAAGACCTTCATCGACATCATCGTGAAGTCAGGCAATGCGCTGCTGACCATCATCAACGACATCCTCGACTTCTCCAAGATCGATGCGGGTCAGATGAAGCTCCGCAAGGCGCCTTTCGATCCGGTCGAGGCAATCGAGGACGTGGCGACGCTCCTGTCGTCCTCGGCGGCAGAGAAGGACATCGAACTGATCGTTCGCGGCGATGCATCGGTCAAGGAGACGGTGCTGGGCGATGCCGGCCGTTTCCGCCAGATCATCACCAACCTTGTCGGCAATGCCGTCAAATTCACCGAAAAGGGACACGTCTTCATCGATCTGCATTCGGAGCCGGTGGCAGAGGCGGAGATGATGCTGACGGTGCGGATCGAGGATACCGGCCTCGGCATTCCTGACGAGAAGCTGAAATCGGTGTTCGAGAAGTTCTCGCAGGTGGATACGTCCTCGACCCGCCGCCACGAGGGCACCGGTCTCGGCCTGGCGATCACCGCCGGTCTCGTCGAACTCTTCGGCGGCTATATCGAGGTAACGAGCGAAGTCGGCAGGGGATCGGTCTTCACCATCCATCTGCCCTTCCACGTCGTCAGCGAGCGAACGACCAACACCGTGCTGCCGGTCAACACCACAGGCGCCCGCGTGCTGGTGGTGGACGACAACGCCGTCAACCGCCGCATCCTGACGGAGCAACTGACGATGTGGGGCTTCGACACCGTTGCGGCCGATGGCGGAGCGGAGGGACTGGCCTTCATGGGCGAGGCGGCCCGCCTCGGCATCACCATCGACGCCGTCGTGCTGGATTATCACATGCCGGAGATGAACGGTCTCGACGCGGCGCGCCATATCCGCGGCGGCGGCCGTTTCGATGATGTCGGCATCATCTTCCTGACCTCCATGGACATGGCGGGCGACGAAAGCGTGTTTGCCGAGCTGAACATCCAGGCGCATCTGATGAAGCCGGCGCGGGCGAACCTGCTCCGCTCGACGATCATCGACGTGGTGCGCTCCGTGCGGACAAAGCGCCGTACGGCTCCTGTTCCCGCGGCCCCGCCCTCCGCTCTGGAGCCGCCGTCGCCTCAGCAGCCTGTGGAAGGCCGGACATCGACGCCGGTCGTCC
>DASUPM010000060.1:0-3429 GCA_036281095.1 Pseudorhizobium sp. | reverse complement strand
TCACGTGCTGATCGTCGACGACAGCCCGACTGCGCGAGCGCTCCTGACAAGCCGTCTGAAGCGCTTCAACTTCCGCGTCAGCGCGGCCGAGAGCGGCGCCAAGGCCCTGGAAATCCTGAAGAATAACCCGGATGTCGGTCTCGTCGTCACCGATTATAACATGCCCGACATCGACGGCTTCGAACTGACGCGGCGCATCCGCTCGGTCCGCGGATCGCACGAACTGAGGATCATCGGCGTCTCGTCCTCCTCCAACCGGCTACTTTCGGCGCGTTTCCTCAAGGCGGGCGGCAACGACTTCATGCTGCGCCCGTTCATCGACGAGGAGTTCTATTGCCGGGTCAACCAGAACCTCGACACGCTGATCCAGATCCGCTCCATGCGGCGCGAGCAAGATCCGGTCGCGGCGTAATCTCCGATGTCGATTTCCAGCTCCACTATAGATTGGCTCCTTGATAGCGATCCTTCGATCCGCTGACGCCTGAAAAACGGAGCCTGGCCGCTGGACTGGACGCTTCCCGGCCGGATCTGGTTCGGGGTGGACGATGGTCCAGGCGCTCCGTCCCGCTGGATAACGCTGCGGGCGATGCGCGTGCTGAAATGGTGGGACGAGGCCTGCGCCGGCTAAACGGCGAGGTGCCGTCAACAGCCCGACGCGTTAGGCCGCCATGTTCGTGCGGCTGCTTGCGACCGTCAGCTTGCGCTCGGCGCGCTCCTGTTGCGGCGAGCGATTGTAGACTTCGCGATAGCACTTCGAAAAATGCGATGCGGACACGAACCCGCATGCGACCGCTACTTCCACCACCGGCATCGAGGATTGCACCAGCAGGTGCCGCGCGCGATCGAGGCGGATTTCCAGATAGTAGCGGGCAGGAGAACGACCCATCTCCTGGCGGAACAACCGCTCGATCTGCCGGCGCGACAGCCCGGCCTCGTCGGCGATTTCCACCAGCGACAGGGGCTCCGAGAGATTGTTCTCCATAAGCTCGATGATCGAGAGGACCTTGGCGTTCTGGACGCCAAGCCTTGCACGCAGGGGCAGCCGCTGGCGGTCCTGCGGGTTGCGGACACGATCCGTCAACTGCTGTTCGCAGACGCGGTTGACGAGGTTCTCGCCGAAGTCCTGGCCGATCAGGTTGAGCATCATGTCCAGCGAGGCGGTGCCTCCGGCGCAGGTGTAGATATTGCTGTCGATCTCGTAGAGATCGGCATAGACCTCCGCCTGCGGGAAGGCTTCCGAGAAGCCGGGGAGGTTTTCCCAGTGGATGGCGCAGCGCTTACCGTTGAGCAGGCCTGCCTGTGCGAGGACATGGGCGCCGGTGCAGAGGCTGCCGACGGCAACACCGCGATTGTAGGTCTCGCGCAGCCAGGCGTTGGCGGTCTTGTTGCTGTAGCGGTCGATGTCGATGCCGGCACAGACGAGTACCATGCCGGGCCGGTTTTCCCCGCCAAGGTTTTTTCGCTCGTCTGCGACGGACGTGTCGACCTCCACCCCAATGCCTGCCGAGGAAAACACCTTTTCCCCGTCGAGGGAACAGAGCCTCCAGCTATAGGCCTGGTATCCCAGCATGCGGTTGGCGATCCTGAGCGTTTCCACGGCAGCCGTGAAAGGCAGCATGGTGAAGTCGGGGACAAGAAAAAAGACGAGGTTCCGCTTTACGGGTGATCTGCTGATCAAATTCATGCCTCGGCTCCTCAGGTTTCGCCATGGCCAGATGCTTCAATTGCGACACTGACATGAAAAAAGCATGCGGAGAAGGGGGGATGAATGGCGTGACGAGACTATTTTTGCGACAGCAATGTTTGTGGCCAAGCTGTGCCGGGAGTACGTGCGCCGACGACCAGGCAAGGCGTCGGCGCGCTTTAAAGATCAATGCAAGTTTCCGTTCGCGGAGCCCTGATAGTCCGAAGTCGGCCATCCAATGTCTTTCCGGATCTCCGCCGGCAGTGCTTCCAGCATTCTCTCCGTGCGGCGGTGACGCCATTCGGCCTGAACATGCGATGCGAAGCGGGTGATCGGGCGGGTCAGGCTCCGGAACTGCCATCCGGAACGGTTTGCGGAATTCGGTAGGAATGCCATGACGTTTCTCCATTGTCTGGTCCCGACGATGACTTGCGCCGTCCATCAATCAACATGATGAAGATGATCGCAGTCATGAAAATCCGTGGCGTTATCAAGAGCTGCCGCGGTTCATGCTGGTGATCCTGAACCTGTGTTGACGTTCAATCAAACGAAATGATATGGTATTTATGTTCAATTTTGTTGATAGGAAAAACGGTCATGGTCACTCCCTTCCGCCCACCCTTGCCTCTGCTGGACAACGACGTTCTCCGGACGTTTGTCGCGATCGCCGAGACGGGTAACTTCAGTACGGCCGCGGAAGCGGTGCTGCGGACGCCGTCCGCGGTCTCGATGCAGATCAAGAAGCTCGAGGAGCAGTTGAGGACGACACTCTTCCTGCGGGATGCGCGTTCGGTGACCCTGACGCAGCATGGCGAAATGCTGTTGTCCTACGCCCGTCGGATGATTGCTCTCTCCAACGAAGCGGTTTCAAGATTTGTGATGCCTGACCTGGCAGGCGTGGTGCGCCTCGGTGCGCCGGACGACATCGCCGAGCGTCTTCTGCCCCGTATCCTCAAGGATTTCGGCGAGCAATTCCCCGGCATCATGGTCGACGTGACGGTGGACATGAGCATGTCGCTGCGCCGGCGCGTGGAGGAGCAGCGGCTGGATCTGGCGCTCTTCAATTGCCATCCGAGATCGTTTTCGAACCTTGGGGAGGTGATTCATACGGAAAAGCTCGTCTGGGCCGGCGCCAAATGCGGAAATGCGCATCTGCGCGATCCGCTGCCGATCTCCGTTTGGGAGGAAGGATGCGTTTGGCGGCAGGACGCCATCACGCAGCTTGAAAAGCAGAAGCGGCCCTACCGTATCGCCTATGCCAGCGCGCACTCGATGGCACAGCGTGCGGCCGTGCTTTCCGATCTGGCCATTGCGCCATTCCCGCGGTCCTATGTCTCCGGCGACATGGTGGTGCTCGGCGCCCAGGAAGGATTGCCGGAGCTCTTCAGCTTCGATGTCCGGTTGCTGACGGCGCCGCAGCTCGCCATACCCGCCCAGGCTGTCGCGGAAAGCATCCGCGACTTCTACGGCCAGATGACCCGGGCGGCCGCCTAGCTAGTCCCGGATCCTGCGGCGCCGGCGGCCGGCCGCTTCGCCGCCTTCCGCAGGTAGGCGACGTTCGGGCAGTGTCACGACCTTGGCCAGTTGCGGGAAAGGATCGGCCTTGTTCGGCAGTGCCATTGCATGAACGAAAAGTTCCTGAAACTTCGGTTCAAGAGCTGTTTCTATCTTCTCGATCTTTTTGACGGTTTCCTCAATTTCACGGCGATAGTCCCGGTTCAGCAGAGCCATCAGCGCGCCGGTGC
>DASUPM010000059.1:0-4012 GCA_036281095.1 Pseudorhizobium sp. | reverse complement strand
GTCCGCCGCATAGCGGCGGAGATCCTCTTCCGTGGCGCCATGCGCAGACAGCGACATCTCGATGCCGAGGCCGGAGCAGAATGCTTCCGCCGCCGACAGGAGGTCTTGCTGCGAAAGCCCGTGTCCGAGCTTCAGAGCTGTCGCCACTTCATCCGTCTTCGTTTTGGCGGCGGGCTGGTTGAAGGCAAGCACGTGTGGAAAGACGATCGCGTTCGCCAGCCCATGCGGCAGATTGAGCAGCGTGCCGAGCGGATAGGCGATGGCGTGTCCGGCCGCCGTGTTGACCGGACCGAGACAGATCCCGCCGTAATAGGAGGCCAGCATCATTCCCTCGCGTGCCTCGGTATCCTCACCGTCCCTGACGGCCCGGGCAAGATAGCGGCCGACCAGATTGAAGCCCATGCGGGCGAACCCGTCGATCATGGGGTGGGCCTTGCGGTTGGTGAATGCTTCCACGCAATGTGCCATGGCATCCACGCCGGTGGCAGCGGTGACGGCGGACGGCACACTGTAGGTCAGTTCGGGATCGAGCACCGCGAGATCCGCGATCATATGCGGGCTTTCGACTGCGACCTTGCTGCCCTTGGCAGGATCCGTGATCAGCGAGCGTATGCCGGCTTCCGAACCGGTCCCTGCGGTCGTCGCCACCTGGGCCAGCCGTGTGTTACGGGCAGCGACGCGGTTGGGTCCCGCGACGTCCGTCAAAGTCTGACTGCTGTCCCACAACACGGAGACCAGCTTGGCGACATCCATGACCGAGCCGCCTCCCAGCCCGACGACCAGATCAGGCTTTGCCCTGCGGGCAGCCTCGAGGGCCGCATCGAGCGTCGCGATATCCGGTTCGCCTGGAATCGCATCGAAAATGGCGACCTTGCCGGAAAGCTTCAACCGATCCGCGAATGCGGCGGTGATCGGAGTCGCGATCACCAGGGTGGAGGACGTTTCCTGCAACCAAGCTCCCACCTCTGCGATCGTCCCGGCACCGACAATGAGCCGGCGGGGCTGGTGAATGGTAATCGAGGCGGGCGTCATCGCGCGGTCTCCCGTGCCTTGCCGCCGGCAACCAGCCTGCGTGCATAGGCGATCGCGGCATTCATGTTCCCGTGGTTGGCGATGCCCTTGCCGGCGATATCGAAGGCCGTGCCGTGGTCGACTGAGGTGCGGTCGATAGGCAGCTCGACCGACACGTTCACGGCTGTATCGAATGCAACGAGCTTGATCGGGATATGGCCCTGGTCGTGATATTGGGCGACGACCAGATCAAAGCCGCCCGAATAGGCGCGATGAAAGACGGTGTCGGCAGAGATCGGCCCCTGCACCTCTATTCCCTCGGCCCGCGCTGCGGCCACCGCAGGCGCGATCTGGTCGTCATCCTCCGTCCCGAACAGGCCGTTCTCTCCGCAATGCGGATTGATGCCCGCCACCGCGATACGAGGACGCTCGTAGCCGATGCGTTTCAGGTGAGCGTCGCCCGCACGGATCGTGGCAAGGACTCTTTCGGTCGTCGCGCGCCGGATAGCTTCCTGCAGGGACACATGGGTGGAGACGTGGATGACCTTCAGCCGCTCGGAGGCGAGCAGCATATAGGCGGCGTTCGAACCCGTGAGGCTTCGCAGCATGCCGGTATGGCCATCATAGTGGTGGCCGGCGAGGTTCAGCGCCTCCTTGTTGATGGGAGCCGTGACGATGCAGCCGATGGAACCGGCTTCGGCATCGCGTACGGCCCGCTCGATGAAACGGAACGCCGCGTCGCCGGCAGCCGCCGAGAGGGTGCCCCATGGGAGCGGCCCACCCTCGATCGGGAGATCCACCACGTGGGGCTCGAGGACCACGGAGACTCCGAGCGCTGCGCGGGCCGCTTCGAGCGTTCGCAGGTTGCCATAAATGCGGGTGGCTTCGCGATCCGCTTCCGTCATTTCCGCCAAAGCCTTGACCGTTATTTCCGGCCCGACACCGCACGGATCGCCCATGGTGATGCCAATTGTCTTGCTCATCAATTTCTCCCAGCAGTCCCATCGGCCCAGCCAGGTGCCAACCGGACATATTTGATCGCTCGCCTGTGATAGGTGTAGGCGACATGCAGGCTGCCATCAGCCCCTTCCAGCAGCCACGGATAGGACATTTCCCTGTTGTGGCCATCCGTCGAATTGTTCGAGAGGCAGGTTCCCGGACCATCCTCGATCAGGATGCGGACGGGAAAACTCTTCCCGCCGTCTTCGGACAGGCAGATGCTGACCGGAGCACGCGGCACGCCCCAGACCGGCAGGCAGCCGCCCGCCGGATCCGCATCCGGGCGACCGTCATCCTCGCCCAGTTCGTCGTAAAGCGACGTCCGCCGCTCAGCCGACATGGCAGCATTGGTCGGATTGCAGATCATCGCGACGCGCCCGTCGGCAAGCCTGACGGCCGCAATCGATGAATTGTTGTTCGGCACGTCGGTCGCCACCGGTACCGACCAGCTCCGGCCGCCATCGATGCTTTCGGTGCGGTAGACATGGTCGGCCTGACGGCGGCGGAAGAAGGCAGCCAAGCCCCGGTCGCCGGTCGCGACGGGGCTCATGTGAACACAGCCGATCGACCGATCGAGATCCTCGAGCCGCCACGTTTCGCCCTGATCGGTCGAGACGCCGACGGCGGCGGTGTCATGGCTTCCGTTCCACTTCTGACCGGGCCTTTGGACGCAGCGGAAGATCGGCAGAAGCCAGGCCCCGTCATCGCGGATGACGAGCGGCGCACGCACGAAGCATCCGCGGGGGAGATCCAGATAGCGTCCGTTCACGAACGTCAGCCCGCCTGCATCGGCAGAAACTTCCGCCATACGGATGCGGCATTCATCCTGATTTCCGGACGGCTGCGACGTATGAAACAGCAGAAGGCGCCCATCCGGTGCGCGAAGCAGCACCGGGTTCTGTTCGGATTGGTCGGGGTCGAAACTCAAGCGTTGCGCCTCCCCCCATTGCTCGCCGCCCGGCGACAGAACAGAAGCGTAGACGGATATGTCCGACCTGCCCTCGAGCGTGCCGCCAAACCAGGCGCAGATCAGGCTGCCGTCATCCTCCTGATGAAGAAAGGCAGCGTGGTTCTGAACCATCGGCGAAGGGAGCAGCGCCTCATGCCGGCCCTCATCGGTACGCACAATCACGCCAGTCATCGATCGAGCAATTTCGTCAGGGTGCATTCCAGTCTCCTCAACGACCGCGACAATCGCCAAAATCTCAAAGTTGTCAAGTTTTCTGTTCGAGCAAAATCTGCGCATCCCCAGCGCCTAATTTCTCATGCATTTGATTTAGCTGTTTTATTTTTATCTTTCCGAAGCCAGAGATCCGCCCATCAGAAATAAATTGACAAACTGACCAAGACAACGGAAGGTTCTTGAGGTTCTGCTGGGCCGGTGGGAGAGGAATACCTGAGCCGGTGCACGATCAAGGGAGGAACAGGCATGAAAAAATCCGCAATCGTTGTCGCCCTGACACTGGGCTCCATGTTGTCTCCGGCCCATGCCGGCTCGGGTCCAATCAAGATCGTGCTTCCGGAAGAAGCCGACCTCCTGGAGCCGTGCATGGCGACGAGGTCGAATATCGGTCGCATCATCATGCAGAACGTCAGCGAAACGCTGACGGAGCTGGACGTGAGAGGCGACAAGGGCCTGATGCCTCGCCTCGCCGAGAGCTGGGAACAGAAGGAAGGCGGCGGCTGGCGCTTCAACCTCCGCGAAGGCGTCAAGTTCTCCGACGGGAGCGCATTCGATGCGAAGGATGTGAAGCATAGCTTCGACCGCGTCATGAGCGACCAGATTACCTGCGAATCGAAGCGCTATTTCGGCGGCATGACGATTTCGACCGAGGTTGTGGACGAGCACACGATCGACTTCTCCGCCGATCCAGCCCAGCCTATCCTGCCGCTGCTCCTCTCGCTCGTCACGATCGTGCCGGAGGAAACTCCGATGGAGTTCATCCGGGAGCCCGTCGGCACCGGACCCTTCACGCTGACCGATTGGACGCCCGGTCAGCAG
>DASUPM010000058.1:0-3219 GCA_036281095.1 Pseudorhizobium sp. | reverse complement strand
TTGGCGATCATCGATGAGCCTCCTCGATCTCCCTTGCGAGCGCCCGGGTGGCGTCTTCTGGCCGAAGCGTGCCGCAGATGGCGGAAACCACAGCGAGGCCGCGCGCGCCTGCAGCGAAAACCCGTGATGCGTGCCCCGGCTTCAGTCCGCCGATGGCAACGGCCGGAACCGGTGCTGCGGCCACGATGCGGGCCAGCCCATCAAACCCGATCGGCTGCTTGTGGTCGGGCTTGGTTCCCGTGGCGAACACAGGTCCCACGCCGACATAATCGACAATGGCCGGATCCACCATCGTCGCAAGATCCACAGTCTCGACGGAGACGCCAAGGATCATTTCCTCGGGGATCCGCCGACGCGCTTCCGCGGCAGCAAGGTCGCTTTGACCGACATGAACGCCGTTGGCGCCGATTGCGATGGCAGCATCGACATTATCATTGACGACCAGCGGGATGCCGAGGGGAGCCAGAACAGCTTTCAGTGCACGGCCCATCTCGACCATGCCTGATGTGTCGGCGGACTTGTCGCGTAGCTGCACCATGGTTGCGCCGCCGGCGGCCGCCAGACGGGCAGTCTCCACCATGCCGACCTCGCGGCAGAGATCAGGATCGAGGATCAGGTAAAGGGAGAGATCGAATTGCTTCATAGGTTTGTCACCCGTGCGATGGAGTCGAACCGGTCGGGGCCGATTGCCGCAAGCGTGTCGAGAAACAGCGGCGAAAACGAGCCCGGCCCCTCGGCCCGCCCGCCGGCTTCCTCGCCACAGACGGCGAAAAGCGCAAGGGCCGCGACGGTCGCCTCGAACGGGCGATCGGGCGCGACCGCGGCAAAGGCGCCGACGAGACAGGTGAGAGCGCATCCGAGCGCCGTCACCCTCGGCATCAGTTCCGATCCGCCTTCGATCGCCACAGATCGCGTGCCATTGGTAACAAAGTCTACGTCTCCGGTGACTGCGACCACGCAAGCCTGTTCCCGCGCGAGCCTCAGGGCTGCTTCCCTTGCCGACTTGGCGCTGTCGCCGCTGTCGACGCCCTGCCCGTGAGACGCCTCGCCTGCAAGCGCCATCATTTCGGATGCGTTCCCTCGTATGATCGTCGGCTTTAGTGCCATCAACTGGCGGGTGACGTCGCGGCGGAAACTCGTGGCATAGTGCGCGACCGGATCGAAGATCCATGGCTTGCCGGCGGCTCTGGCGGCGCTTGCCGCTTCCCGCATGCCGGGGACGCCTCCTGCCCACAGCGTGCCGATATTGATCGTGACCGCACCGGCAATGCCGGCGAACTCACCCGCCTCCTCCTCGGCGCTGACCATCGCGGGCGAGGCGCCGGCGGCCAGCAGCACATTGGCCGCGATGTTCATGGCCACGTCATTGGTGATGCATTGCACCAGTGGATTGGCCTGGCGCATGGCTGCCAGCAGCGCACCACAGGTAGGAGGGGGATTCATGGCTGCTCCTTACAGGCGGATCAGCCGGTGTGCGCCTGTGACGAGCGCTCGCGACTCCCTCCGCCAGCATGATCTGGTTCAGGTTCAAAGGGTGCTTCTCAGCCCGCGGTCGCAGACGCCCCTGTCAGGCTTGAGGTTTTACAGCAAACGATGACATTGTCATCCTCAAATTGCCGACACCTTCATGGTCGCGCCGATGGCGACGCGAACCTGTTCCTCAAGACACCGAGATTGCAAGGAGTGCAAAGGCTTCGTAAGGGCGGAGGGTCACGGTCTCGCCTATGACGTCGATCTCCGAGTAGTTTGTGATGAGGCAGCGGCCCCGGCGCTGAAGTTCGTCCGGCATGGTCACCGCAACCTCCTTTGGCCGGAAGTTGGCAATCACGATCAACTGCTGCGTTCCGAGCATCCGAGCGTAGACGAAAACGTCCAGATGCTGGTCGAGCCAGGACCGATAGTCGCCGTAGACGATTATCTCGTGCTGCTTTCGCAATTCGATCAGGGTGCGGTAGTGGTTCCAGACCGAACGGTCATCGGTGATCTGAGCCTCGGTATTAACCGTGGCATAGTTCGGATTGACTTCGATCCAGGGCGTGCCGGTCGTGAATCCTCCGTACGGTGCCGCGCTCCATTGCATCGGGGTACGGGCATTGTCGCGGCCGCTTTCGTTTGCTCCGCGGATGAAATCCTCCGGCGACAATCCGGCCTCGATGTGCAGGCGGTGCATGTTGAGAGTCTCGATATCCTTGTACTGGTCGATCCGGATGAATGGCACGTTCGTCATCCCGATTTCCTCACCCTGATAAACGTAGGGCGTGCCCTTCAGCAGATGCAGCACCGTCGCCAGCATCTTCGCCGATTCCACGTGATAGCCGGTCGTATCGCCGTAGCGGGACACGGCGCGCGGCAGGTCATGATTGCCCCAGAAGAGGGAGTTCCAACCATCGTTGGCAAGGGCCGTCTGCCATTTGCCGATCACCGTCTTGAGTGCAACGAGGTCGAACGGCTTCGGCCGCCATTTTCCGAAAGTCTCATCCCAGAACTGGGTCACATGTTCGAACTGGAAAACCATCGAAAGTTCGGCGCGATCGCGTCCGGAATAAAGCAGTGCGGAGGCAGGGGTGGCGCTCCACGCTTCCCCGACGGTCAGCACGTCGCGATTGCCGAAGGTTGCCCGATTCATTTCCTGCAGATAGTCGTGGAGGTGCGGTCCGTCGGTAGTGATGCCTGCATCGATCTGCTTTCCGATCAGATCGATGACGTCCATCCGGAAACCCGAGATGCCACGGTCGAGCCACCAGTTCATCATCCGGTATATCTCCGCCCGCACCTTCGGGCTTTCCCAATTGAGGTCGGGCTGGCGGCGCGAGAAGAGGTGCAGGTAGTATTCCTGCGTCTGAGGTTCGAGCGTCCATGCCGGCCCTCCGAAGGAGGAGGTCAGATCGTTGGGCGGACCGCCCTCCGGTGAAGGGGCACGCCAGATGTAGTAGTCGCGGTAAGAGTTGTGCTTCGATCGCCGGGCCTCCCGGAACCAGGGGTGTTCGTCGGATGTATGATTGACGACGAGATCGAGGATGATGCCGATGCCACGCTTCCGGCCCTCGGCGACCAAACGGTCGAAATCTGCCAGAGTGCCGAATTCCGGAGCTATACCCTGGTAATCGGATATGTCGTAGCCGTTGTCGTCCATCGGGGAGGTATAGATGGGCGAAAGCCAGATCACCGAAATCCCCAGCGATTGAAGATAATCGAGTTTGGATATCATTCCTGGAATAT
>DASUPM010000057.1:0-2808 GCA_036281095.1 Pseudorhizobium sp. | reverse complement strand
CATTCTCGGGCCGTGGTCGCCGTCCTGGAGTTCGAAGGTCTGGTCGGAGCCGAAACCACCCTCCTTCACCTTCCGCAGTGCATGCCACGCGACAGCGACCTGATGTCCTGCGGAGTTCAGTGGCAGGTCCGGAAGGGCAGGGTGATCGTTTCCGAATATGGATTCGAACTCAATCAGCAGTTCGCCCGCTTGGTGCTGGAGGCCGCTCCGTACCACTGCGGATTCCGGCAGCCGCCTGCGATAGATCGCTTGCAAGTCGTCGACGAGCGAGGACACTTTCTGTTCGAAGGAGGTCACCGAAGCCTTCGCGCGCTTGCGTGCCGCGGCCGCGACGGCCTTCCGATTCCTGGCAGCGAGGACTTCCGCCACCGTGAGCTTGTACTCCTGCAGCCGCTTCTTGATAGCAGAGACGTCCCGCGTATCGATCTGCGCCCCCGCCGCGATCCGAGCAAGAACGTCCTCACGCGTGTCAGCGTCCCCCGCGACGAGCGCCTTCACGACCGGGAAGGATACCCGCCCGGTTCGCAGGACTTCTTCCGCTCCCTTCAGGGCCTTCGCGAATCCCACATAGGTCGACAGTTCGACGGCGGGCAGGTTGCATCGCGCCTTGAGGAAAGCCTTCGCCTCCGTCGGGGAGACGACGTCCATCAGCTTTTCGACTTCCGCCGCCATTGCCAGGACGCGCTCGGTCATCTGCTCCTGGAGAGCAAGGATTCGTGTCCGGGCGGACGAGAGCGCCTGTGCCTTGATGTCGATGTCCGTCGCCATGAGAGTGTCCCCTTCTGGGACGCTTCATAGGGTATCGGATCTTTCGGCACCGGTAAGCGGATCGGTAAAATCCTAGCGGAACCCATAGGATTCGACGGGTTGGCCAGCCTTAACGAAACAGCAACGGTGACGGACGCTTATGCCGCCGATGGCGGGCTCAACAAGAAGTTAGGGTTTGCAGCGTCTTAAGAAGGGCGGTCATTTACCCGGAGCGCCTAGGCCACCTCGTTTGCCTTCCTCGACCAGCACCTCGACGACATGCCGTACTCTAGGCAGCAGATGCCGGCTGGCCGGCCACACCGCGTAGATGCCGACGTTGACGTCCGTTGCATCCTCCAGCAGCGGAACCAGCCGTCCGTTTGCGATGTGATCCGCCACGATCGATATCGGCATCTGAGCCACGCCAAGCCCTGCGACGGCCGCGTCGACGATGGCGGCACCATCCCCTATCTCGTGGGTGACGCGCGGGAGGATGCGCTCCACCGTTCCGTTCGGCGCCGTCACCCGCCAGGTCGCCGGAATATCCCTTCGGAAACCTACGATGCCGTCGTGATGCTGGAGATCCTCGATCGTCGTGGGGTGCCCCCTTACGGCCAAATAGTCCGGTGAAGCGAAGATGCAGGTCCGTTGCTCGGTCAGCTTGCGCATGACGAGGTTGCTGGTGTCCTTGCTTTCTCCGAAGCGGATCGCGAGATCCACACCTTCCTCCACCGGATCGATAATGCGGTCCGCTAGCGACAAGGACAATGTGAGACCCGGATGCTTTTTGGCGATCCCTGTCAGGATGGGTAGGAGGAACTGCCGTCCCCAGGCAACTGGTGCATCGATCCGCAATCGGCCCGTAAGCGCCTGACTTGTGGCCGCCAGGGCGGATTCCGCTGCCCCAATCTCCTCGAGGGCGTGTCTGCAGCTTGCATAGTAGGCCTCGCCGTCCGGCGTCAGAGTGAGACGCCGGGTTGTACGATGGAGGAGCTTGACGCCGAGACGAGCCTCCAGCCGCGCGACGCTTTTCCCGACGGCCGACTTGGTGATCCCGAGCTTTTCTGCCGCCGCCGTGAAGCTTGAGAGGCTTACGGCTTCAACGAACGCGATCACCCCATCCAGTTGCTCAAGCTGTGCCATTGTATCCCTTCAGGCTACGCAACGTATCCCACGTCGATGTTTATCTGCTTCAAGGTCTACATTATCTTCCACGGCATATCAAACAGATGGTGGCCGTCGGCAAGGCCTGGTCGCCCAAGGAGCTGGGATGCGATTTTTATCCAGATTTGCGCTCACCGTGGCGTCGTTGGCGATTTCCACCTCGATGGTTCTGGCCGCCCCGGCACTCGAGGTGCTGGGCAAGGACTTTGAGTTCCCCAACAAGATTGAAGGAATGCCAAGCAAGCTGTCGGACTTCCAGGGTCTGCAGATCAACACCTTCGACACGAGCGACGGCGTTACGCTGTCCTACTGGGAAGCCGGAGAGGGCGAAGCCCTGATCTTCGTGCCGGGCTGGTCCGCGAACGGTGCCGAATACGTCAACGTCATGTACCTGCTCGCGCAGAAGTACCGGGTGATCGTTTTGGATCCCCGCAACCAAGGTCTATCCGAGAAGGTCGAGTACGGATCGCGGATTTCCCGGTTCGGAGCCGACCTCAAGGAATTGGTCGATCACCTCGGGATAGAGGAGGCGAACTTCAGCGGATGGTCGATGGGCGCTTCCGTGATCTGGAGCTACATTGACCTCTTCGGCACGAAGACGATCCGCAAGGCAGTGTTCGTCGACGAGCCGATCTCGATCTACTCCCATTCCGACTGGTCGGAGCAGGAGCGTCTCGATGCCGGCGGCACCACGACGAGCGCCGAGCGGATGGTCGCAGGATACACGGCAGGCGCACCGCTCAACAGCCTTGTCACCGATCTGAAGGCGCTTGAACGCTCGATGCTCAAGGACTCGCCGTACTTCGCGAATTCCGGCGCCTTCGCCAGCGAGTTCGTGAATACGGAGCCGGAAGCGATCAGACGCGTCCTGTTCGACCACGTCACCAACGATTGGCG
>DASUPM010000056.1:0-2309 GCA_036281095.1 Pseudorhizobium sp. | reverse complement strand
CCTCGGCTATGCGCTGGACTACATGGACGGGATCGGGCGCGCTGCGATTGCCGCCCATGAAGCGGATCTCGCCGCCTATGCGGCCGAACGGTTGCGAGGGATCAACTCGCTCCGCATTTACGGCAATGCGCCTGGCAAGGGCGGCATCTTCTCCTTCGACCTTGCCGGAATCCATGCCCATGACGTATCGATGGTCATCGATCGCAAGGGGGTCGCCGTGCGGGCGGGCACCCATTGCGCCATGCCGCTCTTGAAGCGCTTCGGTGTCACCTCCACATGCCGTGCGTCCTTCGGCATGTACAATACGCGTGCCGAGGTCGATGCGCTCGCCGATGCGCTGGACTACGCCCGTACATTTTTTGCCTGAGGATACCGCCATGGCCGTGGAAGACCGAGAACTGAAGTGGGATGCGCGCGAGGGTCTCGTACAGTCGGCGATCCCACAGGAGGAACTGGCGCGTCTGAGCGACGACATCATCGCCGCGCTGAAGACGGTCTATGATCCGGAAATCCCAGCCGACATCTTTGAGCTGGGGCTGATCTACAAGATCGACATCGAAGACGACCGCATGGTGAAGATCGTCATGACGCTGACAGCCCCGGGCTGCCCGGTCGCCGGCGAGATGCCCGGCTGGGTGGAGAATGCCGTCGGTGCCGTCGAGGGCGTATCGGGCGTCGAGGTGGAAATGACCTTCGATCCTCCGTGGACGCCCGAGCGCATGTCCGAAGAAGCGCAGGTTGCCGTCGGCTGGTATTGATCCGTTTACGGGCCGAGCCTACATTTCATCCAGTACCACCGGGCCTTGAACCCGCGTGCGCAAGGAGAAGAGCCCATGGGCTTTGCAGTGATGACCATGACCGATGCAGCGGCCGACCGCGTGAAGGCGATTGTCGGCAAGTCCGGGCCGGATGCCCAGGGCCTGCGGGTCGGCATCAAGAAGGGCGGTTGCGCCGGTATGGAATATACCGTCGATCTGGTCACTGAACCGAAGGCGAAGGACGACCTCGTCGAGCACGCCGGTGCTAAGGTCTGGGTCGATCCGTCGGCGGCACTCTATCTGCTGGGGACGCAGATGGACTTCGAAATCACCAAAATGCGTTCCGGCTTCGTCTTCGTAAACCCCAACCAGACTTCCGCCTGCGGCTGCGGCGAATCGGTGGAACTCAAGCCGGCGGACCTCGCGGCGCTGGCGAAGCAGCGCGAAGCTCAAACTCAACAGGCCGGTTGACCGGACAGTCCAAGACAGCGCCTCCGTCATCTCTATTCATGCCGTAGCGCGTCGATCGGGTTCATCTGTGCCGCGCGTCGTGCCGGGAAATAGCCGAACACGACGCCGATCGCCGCCGAAAATGCGAAAGCAATGAGGATGAGCGGCGGACTGGTAACGAAGGGCACATTCAGGAAGCCGACGGCGCCATAGGCGAGGGCAAGGCCGGCAAGGATCCCGGCGACGCCTCCGAACACCGACAGCATGACCGCCTCTACCAGGAACTGTGTCAGCACCTGGCTCTCCAGGGCTCCGATCGCAAGGCGGATGCCGATCTCGCGCGTGCGCTCGGTCACCGACACCAGCATGATGTTCATGATGCCGATGCCGCCGACCAGCAGGCTGACGGCCGCGACCGCTCCCAGGAGCCCCGTCAGGAGGGTGGTGGTGCCGGTCATCGCCGCTGCCATCTGCGACATGTCCGCGACCGCAAAATCATCCTCGCGGCCGATGCCGATCCGGCGCCGTTCGCGCAGAAGGCTTTCCACATCCGACTGGACCTTGGCCGTGGATATGCCGTCCTGTGCCGACAGGATGATGCTGGAGATCGTGTTCGTGCCGCCGATCCGCCGCTGGTGCAGTTTCAGGGGCATGATGACCGTGTCGTCCTGATCGTCCCCCATGCCCGATTGCCCTTTCGCCTTCAGGAGGCCGATCACCGGGCAGGCGATGTTGCTGACGCGGATGGTCTGCCCCACCGGATCGGTGGATCCGAAAAGCTCGCGCCTTACGGTCTCGCCGACGATGCAGGCCGCCTGGCCGCGTTCTTCCGACGCCAGAAACTCACGCCCCGACGCCAGTTCCCAGTCCTGCGCCACCAGATAGTCGCTGGTGGTGCCGATGACGGTGGAGGATCTGTTCTCTCCGCCGGCGATGATCGTGGCGGTCCCGCGGTTCAGCGGGGCGACGGCCCTCAGCCCCGACACCTGATTGCGGATCGCCTCCACGTCGCGGTCCTCGAAGCGTTTGGCCTCGGTGCTCGCACGGCCCGGACCCCATTGCCCCGGACGGACGAAAAGGGTGTTGGTGCCGAGCCGAGAT
>DASUPM010000055.1:0-2486 GCA_036281095.1 Pseudorhizobium sp. | reverse complement strand
TCCCGTCATTCCTTTCGGCACCGGCTCGTCGCTGGAGGGACAGGTGAATGCGCCCGGCGGCGGTATCTCCATCGATTTCAGCCGGATGAATCGGATACTTGAGGTGAATGCCGAAGATCTCGACGTCGTCGTTGAGCCCGGCGTGACGCGCGAGCAGCTGAACACCGAATTGCGCGCGACCGGGTTGTTCTTCCCGATCGATCCCGGCGCCAACGCCTCGATCGGCGGCATGGCCTCGACGCGTGCCTCCGGCACCAATGCCGTCCGCTACGGCACGATGAAGGACAATGTCCTGTCGCTGAGCGTGGTGACAGCGAGCGGCGAAGAGATACGCACGGCGCAGCGCGCCCGCAAATCGTCGGCCGGCTACGACCTGACGCGCCTGTTCGTCGGCGCCGAAGGAACGCTTGGCGTCATCACCTCCGTCACGCTTCGCCTGCAGGGGATTCCCGAGCAGATCGGCGGCGGCGTCTGCGCCTTCCCGTCGATCAAGGCGGCGTGCGACGCAGTCATAATGACCATCCAGATGGGCGTCCCCGTCGCCCGTATCGAGCTCCTCGACGAAATGCAGATGCGGGCCTGCAATGCCTACTCCGGACTGTCCTACGCGGAGAAGCCGACGCTGTTCGTCGAATTTCACGGCACGGCGGAAACGGTGGCGCTGCAGTCGGCGCAGTTTTCCGAGATTGCGGCGGAGTGCGGCGGTGACAGCTTCAGCTTTACCCAGGATGCCGAGGAGCGCGGCCGTCTGTGGAAGGCCCGCCATAACGCCTACTGGGCATCGCGAGCGCTTGCGCCTCACCTCAACGCGCTGTCCACGGACGTCTGCGTTCCCATCTCTCGGCTGGCGGATTGCGTGGTCGCGACCCAGGAGGACATCGCCGAACACGGTTTCCTTGCCCCGATCGTCGGGCATGCCGGCGACGGCAATTTCCACGTGCTGATCCTGTTCGACGACAAGGAGCCGGCGGACGTGGCGCGTGCCGAGGCCTTCGTTTCGCGTCTGAACGCCCGGGCGCTGGCGATGGGTGGCACCTGCACCGGCGAACACGGGATCGGGCAGGGCAAGATGAGCTTCCTGGAACAGGAACTGGGTGGCGCCGTCGATCTCATGCGGTCGATCAAGAAGAGCCTCGATCCCGACGGCATCTTCAATCCGGGCAAGATTTTCCCACCGGCCACGACGCTCGCGGATGCTTGACTTGCCGATGTCCCGGATGGAACTAGTCTTTTCGTGAACGCAAGGAGACACATGCGGTGCTCGGACGCATCCTGCTGACTTTCGGCGGTGTTCTGGTGGTGGCCCTGTTCGCCGCCCTGCTGGCTCCATTCTTCATCGACTGGACCGATTTCCGCGTGGAATTCGAGCAGCGGGCAAGCCGCATCCTCGGCAAGAAGGTCTCGGTTCATGGCGATGTCGATGCCCGCCTGCTGCCTTTTCCCTCGGTGACGCTCCACGATGTTCGCGTCGGGCAGGACCAGGACGGCCAGCCGCAGCTTTCCGCCGTCCGCTTCTCGATGGACATGGAGCTTGCGCCGTTCCTGTCCGGCGAGGCGCGGATCTTCGACATGCGGATCGAGGAGCCGAAGGCGCGCGTCAGGATACTCGCGGACGGCACGCTCGACTGGATGCGGGGCAGCCGTGGAGACATTCCCGCGCGGACGGTCGTCCTGGAAGACGTGCACATCACGAACGGGTCGATCGAGATCATCGACGAGCAGCGCGGCCGCACCCGGGAACTGTCCGATCTCAACGCAGACCTTTCGGCTGGCTCGCTGGCCGGGCCTTGGCGGGGTGGGGGCTATGCATCACTCGATGGCGAGGAGGCGGCCTTCACGCTGAATACAGGCGAGGCCGACCAAGGCAGCCGAAGTGTGCCAGTGCGGTTGCGGCTGTTGCCCGATGTGGCACCAGTCGCGCTGAACCTTGATGGAAACCTGGCGCTGGCGGACGAGCGTCCTGTCTACAATGGCCGCTTCACCCTCGACGTTCTGCAGGAGGAGGATGAAACCGAGCCGGTAGAAGCGCCGCCGCCGGGACTCCGCCTGAAGGGCGGTTTCGAGCTGACCAACGGTCGGATACGGGTTCCCGAATACCGGCTCGAGGTGGGACCGCTGGACGATCCCTATGTGGTCACCGGCGAAGCGACGCTCGATACCGGCCAGCAGCCGGAATTCCTGCTCACGGCAGACGGCCAGCAGGTCGATGTCAATCGCCTCGGCAGCGGCGAACGCGCCAAGACAGGGCGCGATGCGGCCGCATCCGCGCAGCGCCGCATCCAGGCGGTGATCGACATTGCGGCGCAGATTCCGATCCCGCAGGTGCCGGGCCGCGCAACCCTCAGCCTGCCCGCGGTCGTCGCCAACGATACGACCGTGCGGGATATCCGCATCGACGTCAGGCCGGCGGGGACCGGCTGGACCGTCGAGAATTTTGCCGCAACCCTGCCGGGACGGACACAGGTGGAGGCGAATGGTGCGCTGAC
>DASUPM010000054.1:0-2890 GCA_036281095.1 Pseudorhizobium sp. | reverse complement strand
GCGTGAACTCCGGACTGGAAGCCCTTGCCGGAGGAGATCTGAGACGACCCCTAAACGAGCCGTTCGTGCCTTCGATGGAAGGGCTGCGAGCGAACTTCAACAGTGCGCTGGCCCGACTTGACGAGACGATGCGTCATATCGGGGAGAGCGCTGTCGCCATCGCCGAAGGTTCCGGCGAGATCAGCGGCACGACCGACAGCTTTTCCAAGCGGACGGAACAGCAGGCAGCCTCACTTGAAGAGACGGCTGCCGCCTTGGAACAGATCACCACCACGGTCGGCGATTCGAGCGTTCGCGCCGTTGAGGCCGGCAAGCTTGTCGCAAGGACGAAGGACGGCGCGCAGGCTTCCGGTGTCATCGTAGGCAAGGCGGTGGCGGCCATGGGCGAGATCGAGAAATCATCTCAGGAAATCTCCAAAATCCTCGGCGTGATCGATGACATCGCATTCCAGACGAACCTCCTGGCGTTGAACGCCGGCGTCGAAGCCGCCCGGGCAGGCGAAGCCGGAAAGGGTTTTGCAGTCGTGGCGCAGGAAGTTCGCGAACTTGCACAACGTGCAGCCTCGGCGGCCAAGGACATCAAGACGCTGATCACATCCTCGAATGAACTGGTCAGGAACGGAGTGGAACTGGTGGGCGAGACCGGAGCCGCGCTGAAAGCGATCGTTTCGCAGGTTGACGACATCGACGCGAACGTATGCTCGATCGTCGAAGCCGCACGGGAGCAGTCGGCCGGCCTGAAGGAGATAAACGTCGCCGTCAACGCGATGGACCAGGCCACGCAGCAAAACGCCGCAATGGCGGAGGAGACAACGGCCGCCTGCTCAGCGCTGGCAAGGCAGGCAGCCATGCTCCGGGAGCAGCTTGCGAGCTTCCGCTGCAGCAGCGGCGCCCACCCGGCACCGGAAGACGCGGGGTCTCGAACGGCGTTCCGCGCAGCCTGAGGGACATCGACAAGGGCGATCGTCTGTAGGCCGGGCATCATCGACCAGGGATCTCAGGGAGCAAGTAGCCCTGAAAATCCTTTTCTGCCGTCGATCAGATCGCGAGATATTCGTGGCGGAGTTCGACGTTGTCGAGTACCTCCTGAGCCGTCCCGGTGAACGCGACTTCCCCTGTATCGAGAATGACTGCCCGATCGGCGAGTTTCAACGCCGCCACGGCATTCTGCTCCACGATGATGGTGGTGATCCCGAGAGCTTTGATCTCGTTGAGAATGCGCTCGATCTCCTGCACGATCACCGGCGCAAGACCCTCGTATGGCTCGTCGAGCAGGAGGAGCTTCAGGTCACGAGCAAGCGCGCGCGCGATCGCCAGCATCTGCTGTTCGCCACCCGAAAGCGTGGTGCCCTCCTGTTTGCGCCGTTCGGCGAGGCGGGGGAAATGGCCATAGATCCGATCGAGGTCCCAACCCCTGCCGGGCGCCACCTGGGCAAGCGCCAGGTTTTCCTCAACCGTCAGCCCTTGGATGATACGGCGGTCCTCGGGTACGAGCTGGATGCCCGCGCGCGCCGCCTGGAATGACTTCATCTTGTGGATCGGCTGGCCGTCGAGCCAGATCTCGCCCCGATGAAGTTCCGGCTCGTCAAGCCGTGCGATCGTCCTGAGGGTCGAGCTCTTGCCCGCGCCGTTGCGGCCGAGAAGGGCGAGGATTTCCCCGTGCCTGATTTCCAGCGAGACGCCCTGAACGATGTAGCTTTCGCCATAGTAGGCGTGAATGTCCTTCACGGCGAAGAAGGGCTGTTCTACGGCGGTGGTCGTCACCGAAACGGTGTCGCGTGCCAAGGCGTTCATCAATGTGCTCCCCCGAGATAGGCTTCCTGCACGCGCGGGTCGCCCCGCACCTGGTCCGGCAGTCCTTCTGCGATGATACGCCCGCCGGCCAGAACCGAGATCTTGTCCGCAAGCGAGAAGACGACATGCATGTCGTGCTCGATGATGACCTTCGTCATCCCCCTGCTCTTGATCTTCTTCAGGAGTTCTATGGTGGTGTTGGTGTCGTGCCGGCTCATGCCCGCGGTCGGTTCGTCGAGCAGCAGCAGGCGAGGCTTCTGGATGAGGCACATCGCCAATTCCAGCCGGCGTTTGTCGCCGCGCGACAGGGCGCCGGCGTTCACCTCGCGTCGATCGACGAGGCCGACGTCGTCCAGCATGTGCTCGGCCTCCTCCCGGATCGCCTTCTCGTTGGCGACGGAGCGGAACATGTTGATCTTGAAAGCGCCGTCCCGCCGGGCGAATGCCGGCGTCATGACGTTCTGCAGGATAGAGAGGTCGGAGAATATCTCCGGCGTCTGGAAGACGCGTGCCACCCCGAGCTGGTTGATCTCGTGGGGCCTTTTGCCGGTCAGCACGTTGCCGTCGAAGATGACGGCGCCGCCCGACGGCGCAAGCCGGCCGATGATGACGTTGAGCAACGTCGACTTGCCCGCGCCGTTCGGCCCGATGATCGCGTGGGTCTTGCCCTCCTCGACCTGAAGGTCGATGTCGGACAGGGCATGGAGCCCGCCGAAATGCTTGTGCACGTCGGCGACATGAAGAACGACATTGTCTTGAACTTGCATTGGTCGTCTCCTTATTCGGCGGGTGCGGTTGCGCCGACGCGGCGTTCGTTCTTCGATCGGTTGCCCATGCGCCGGATCCGGACGCCGAGGCGCCGGATGCCCTCCATGATACCGCCGGGCAGGAAGACCACGATCAGCACGAAGACGAGACCCAGCGTCAGGTGCCATCCCTCGCCAACGAACTTGCCGCTGATGGTGACCGCGAGTTCTCTCAGGCTATCGGGCAGGAAGCTGTAGAAATTGTTCAGCACCGATGCATTGAACGATGAGAAGATGTTTTCGAAATACTTGATCAGCCAGGCACCGATAACCGGCCCCACCAGTGTCCC
>DASUPM010000053.1:0-2723 GCA_036281095.1 Pseudorhizobium sp. | reverse complement strand
ATCCCCGCACCGTCTGTCAGCGACAGCCATTCGCCGACCGTACGGCCGGCGACTTCGAGCGCCGGCGCAATATCGTTGAGCGGCATCAGGACGAAGGCTCGCTCCGTCATGCGCGGATGGGGAATTTCAAGCCGAGGCGTCTCTGCCTTCAGTGCGTCGTAGGTGAGGATATCGATGTCGATCGTCCTCGGCCCCCATCGTTCCAGCCTCTCCCGCTTCATCTGCCGCTCGATGTCGAGACAGACGTCGAGCAACGCATCCGGCGAGAGCGACGTTGCGATCATTGCGCAGCAGTTGAAGAAGTCGGCCTGATCCGTCTTGCCCCAGGGCGGCGTCATGTAGAGCCGCGACACCGCCGTCACGCGACAGTCCGGACCTCGGTCCAGTTGCCGCAGGGCATGGGCCATTGCCGCGGGCGGATCGCCGATATTGCCGCCCAGTCCGAGGGTTGCGGTCGAGGTCACGTCAGGAGGGCCTGTATTCGACGCGGACTTCGGCGTGATCGAGTACCCCTTGAACCGGTGCGCTGGGCTTGCGCACCGTTATCTCCGCCCGCAGGATCTGCGGAAAGCGCGCGCAGAGCGCCTTGGCGATGTCCAGCGCCAAGGTTTCGATCAGTCTCCGCTGCTGCCCCGTAACCACGCTCTCGATCAACGTGAAGGCAAGGCCGTAATCCACTGTCTTCTCGACCATATCCGTTTCCAGCGCGTCACCGGCATCGACGTCCATGACAGCATCGACGAAGAAGCGCTGGCCGAGCACGTTCTCCTGCTCCAGCACGCCATGCCGGGCAAAGAAGGCGCAGTTCCTGAGGGTGATCGTGTAGGATGTCATGCGTTCTCTCCGCCGGTTTCTTGCTGTGCGGCCCGGAAGGCATCGGCCATGGCAAGGGCCTGCCGGTTCGAGGCCACGTCATGCACGCGAAAGACGGCCGCGCCCGCCAACCGCAGGATCGCCGTGGTCGCCGCCGTACCGATGTCGCGCTCCGCCGCCACGTCCCGTCCGGTAACGGCGCCGACGAAGCGCTTGCGCGACGTGCCGATCAGCCAGGGAAATCCCAGGTCGTGCAGTTCGTGAAAGCGCGCCATCAGTTGCATGTTGTGGCGGGTATTCTTGGCAAAGCCGAACCCCGGATCGAGCACGACGGCCTCCGGGCTCACGCCCGCCGCCTCCGCGATCGCAAGCGAGGCTTCGAAGAATGCCCGCTGATCCGCAATCACGTCGGTAAGGCTCTCCCCTTCCCGGCCGCGGCCCGTATGCATGATGCAGAGGCCCGCTCCGGCCTCGGCGGCCACCGCCGCGATCTCCGGTTCCCGCTGCAGGCCGTGGACATCGTTGATGATATGCGCGCCCGCCTGCGCCGCAAGCCTCGCCGTCGAGGCGCGATAGGTGTCGATGGAGATCAGCACATCCGTCTCCTGCGCCAGCCGTTCAATCACCGGAAGAACCCGGTCCTGCTCTTCGGCAGCGCTGACCTCAGCAGCACCCGGCCGCGTGGATTCGCCGCCAACGTCCAGGATCGCGGCGCCCTCCGCAACGCAGGCGAGAGCATAGTCGACGGCTTGCGCGCTCCCGGCGAAGCGGCCGCCGTCGGAGAAGGAATCGGGCGTGACGTTGACGATCGCCATGATATGGCCGCGGTCGGCAAGTTGAAGGGAGCGCCCGTGCCCGACCTGCCAGCAGATGTTGCCGTTTCGCGCCACGTCGGAAGCCATCATTCTGGAGTAACGCAAATTTTTTCGCCTTCTTGTTGCGCCGCAGACGCCTATGCCGCAAGCTTTCCCCAAGTTCAATGTCCGCAGGCCCCAGAATGTCCCTGAATGCCAGATTCCGTCGATTAGGCGGCGGAATTCTCATCCTCTGCGCAACAGCCACCGCAGCCGTGAGCGATCCGCTGATCACCAAGACCTACGGCTATTTCAGCATCGGCGGCCGGACCGCGGAAGATCTGGACAAGGAGTTGGAAAGACGCGGTCCCTTGACGCAGACCACGGGGTACCGGCATCCGGGGGCGACCGAAATCAAGTTCGGCGGTGAGGTCACCTATGTGGAGCGCGGCGGTCGCTGCAGGGTGGGCGACGCCAAGGTGACGCTCAAGACCCATCTCATCCTGCCGCGCTGGAGCAACCGCAGGCGGGCGGAGAAAGACCTGCGCTTCATCTGGGACACCCTGTCTTCCGACATAAAGCGCCACGAGGAGCGTCACGCTGAGATTGCGCGCAGCTACGCCCGAAGACTGGAAAAGGAACTCCTTGGCCTCAAGCCCGCGTCCGACTGCGCCGAACTGGAGAAGCAGGTGGGCGCGAAGACCGGCGAGGTGCTCGAAGAGCATGATCGCGATCAGCTGCGTTTCGACAAGGTGGAGTCGAAGAACTTCGACAACCGGATGATGCGCCTGCTGCAGTACCGAATGAAGCAGAACGGCGGCTGACGGCGGCGAAGCTTGCGCGAGGCTTGCCTTCGATCCACGCAATTACCGGTGATTTGTCGGCCTATGCGGCGCTTCACCGTCGCAGTAGAAGCACCTCAAGAATGAAATGATGCGGCAAGCCTCTCGAATTCCTGTCGGCTGACGGATTCGGGCTCTTGGGTGGCATGACGCCACGGCCGCGCCTTGATCTTCGGCACGGTTCACTGCAGGCATCTCCTCCCGGCCTGCGAGAGCCGAGCCGCCAATGGCCTCGCTGGAGCAGTGCTCAGCGAGGCTTTTTCAGCTTTTAGCC
>DASUPM010000052.1:0-4645 GCA_036281095.1 Pseudorhizobium sp. | reverse complement strand
GCCGAGGCTGGTGTCGACGCGGCCCATGTGGTCGATGACGAAGGGCACGGGAAGGCGGCGGATCATGTCGGAGAGCGGTACGATGTCGACCGCGTCGAGATGCAGGACGACGTGCCAGCCGCGCCCCTTGATGCGGTCGATGACGCGATCGAAGACGGCCATGTCCGGTGCACCGCCGAGATGCTTGACGAAGTTGAAGCGCACACCCCGAACGCCGCCGTCGTCGAGGGTCTGCAGCGCCCTGTCGTCGAAGCTGTCATCGACGATCGCAACGCCGCGATAGCGGTCGGGACGCCAGACGATGGCATCGAGCATCGCACGATTGTCCGTTCCATGGCAGCTCGCCTGGACGATCACCGCCCGCTCTATGCCGAGCCGATCGTGGAGTGCCGCCAGTGCCTCTTTGGGTGCGTCCTCGGGTGTGTAGCTGCGGCTCGGCGAATACGGAAAAACGGCTGCCGGTCCGAACACGTGGCAGTGGGCGTCGCAACTGCGGGAAGGGGCGGCGAAGGCCGGTTTCCGCTTTTGCTCGTTTTTGCCGTGGGCGGACGAGGCAGATGTCATTTCAGATGCTCACTTTCCTGCTGTTGTGGTCTTCTTCCCGCTCCGCACCCCCGGCGGATGCGGAAAGGCTTCTGAAGCTCGCATAGGTGGCTTCGACCAACTGCCTTACGGCGGCATCGCGGTCGTTGCCGTCTACGGCGCCGCTCGAGAGACGGGTGATCCGCTCGGGATTGATGAGGGCATAGTAGAGCCCGCCGAGCAGGAACTGGCTGCGCCACACGAGGCTTTCCGTCGGCGCGCCCGGCACGCATTCCGCCAGTGCCTCGATGAAGGTCCGGCTGGTCTGGTCGAAGGCGTCGGCGATGATCGCCTGGGCATCCGGGTTGCCCTCCGCCGATAGGACCGCACGCATGCGGGTGAATTCGGCGCCCCCACCGTCGCCGTCGG
This sequence comes from Pseudorhizobium sp., assembly GCA_036281095.1. Lineage (GTDB taxonomy): Bacteria > Pseudomonadota > Alphaproteobacteria > Rhizobiales > Rhizobiaceae > Neorhizobium. The sequence continues at coordinate 3,694 of DASUPM010000052.1, read as the reverse complement.
ACGAGGAGACGAAAGCCGGTACGATGTAGGCCCGCAGGATCGCCACCAGCCGTTCGTCCGGATCGCTGATTCGGCGGGCTTCCCCCAGAAGCTCAAGCCGCCTGGCATTCATAGGCAGCGTATGCCGCACATAGATCTCCCGCAGGAGATTCGCTTTGGATCCGAAATGATAGGTGAGGCTGCCGACATTGACGCCGGAGGCCTTCGCCACGTCCCGCAGGGAGACGGCGTTGTAGCCGCTGCGGGAAAACAGCGTGGCGGCGTTCTTGAGGAGCGTCTCTTTGGCACTTGATCTCATATTTGTACGATTGTCCAATTTAGTTGTGCAGTCAATCAAGATTCTTATGGCCGATAAGCGGGGCGGTTTATCCACAGACCTCCCGGCGCCGTTAACCATGTGCGAGGGTTGGCATTGCGCCGGAGGACGACGAGCCTAGTTTGGGTTAACGGTATGTTAACCATGGACGGAGCCGCGCCGGTGCAGCAGGGAACTCAAGCTCCAGACCGAGTGTTGGTCGGCATCATGACGATGTTCTTTGCGACGCTGGCGCTCGATATTTCCGTGCCTGCGGTCGTGTTGAGCCTGATGGCTGTGATGAGATGGCTTGTGCTGGCGGAGTTTCGCCTTGTTCAGCCGGAAGGGAGGACCGCATGAAGTGGTTCGTGATTCTATGGGCGGGACCGATCCTGCTGCTCGGCAGCTGGTACGGACTGTCCTACAACGACGTGAATTTCGGCTTCTTCATGCTGACGCGGCAGACGCACGACCTCGTCTTCCAGGTCTACAGCCAGGTTCTTGGCATTCCGCCGGAAGACATTCCGCCGCTTGTCGCAAGGGCGATCATCGTCGACAGCCTGATCGTGTTCGCCATCATCGCGTTCCGGCGCCGCAAGCGGATTGCCGCCTGGTGGCGCCGCCGTCAGGACTCCCGGTCTGCGGAAGCCCTGTCGAGGGACGAGAGCCTGTCCAGGGCGCCTTGAAGGATGAAGCTGGCGGCCGCCGAATCGATGCGCTGAGCCCGCTTCGCGCGCGAAACATCCATTTCCAGCAAGGCGCGCTCAGCCGCCACTGTCGACAACCGTTCGTCCCAGAAGACAAAGGGAATGTCGGTCTTTTCCGACATGGAGCGCACGAAGGCGCGGGTGGCCTGGACCCGGGGACCCGAAGATCCGTCCATGTTCATCGGCAGCCCGATGACGAAGGCAGCGACCTTCTCCGACGCTGCAAAGGCGAGCAGCACCTCGGCGTCCTTGGTGAATTTCGTCCGTTTCAGCACGGGGCGAGGGGAAGCGAACCGGCGTCCGAGATCGGACATGGCGATGCCGATCGTCTTGGTGCCGAGATCGAGACCGGCGATTGCCTGTCCTCCGGTCAGCCGCTCCGCCAGTTCCTCGATCGTCAGCACTGTCATACCGGTGATACTCCTGATCCTAGAAATCTGCGGGCCCTCGCTTCCATTTGCTGGCCGCTGAAATATCTCTTTAGCATTCTCATCACGTTTCGCATTATCCCTATGGAGGAACCTTCATGAAGATCACCTGGCTCGGCCATTCCGCCTTCCGCGTCGAAACGGCCAAGGCGAAGATCCTGATCGACCCGTTCTTCAGCGGCAATCCCGGCTTCTCCGGCCTCGACGGCAAGGAGGCGGCCGAAGGCATCAGCCATATCCTGCTCACCCACGGCCATGGCGACCACGTGGGCGATACGATCACGCTGGCCCGGGAGACGGGCGCGGTCGTGCTGGCGAATGCCGACCTCGCCGCCTGGCTGGGCAAGAAGGGGGTCGACCGGATCGACATGGGCAATACCGGCGGCACGATTTCCTTCGACGGCTTCACCGTCACGTTCACGCAGGCCCAACACTCCTCCGCCCAGGTGACAGAGGACGGCGTATCTCATGCCCTCGGCAACGCCAACGGATTGATGCTGCATTTCGACGACGAACCCTCGCTGCTGCACATGGGCGATACCGATATCTTCACGGACATGGGCCTTATTAACGAACTGCATCAGCCCGATATCGGACTCGTGCCGATCGGCGACCGCTTCACGATGGGCGGTGCGGTGGCGGCCCTCGCTTGCCAGCGCTTCTTCGATTTCAAGCACGCGATCCCGTGCCACTACGCCTCCTTCCCGATCATCGATCAGACGGCTGACAAGTTCGTGAAGGGGATGGAGGGCACGCGAACCCGCGTGGAGGTGCCGACGGCAGGGACGACGCTCAGCTTCTGATCGTCGGCTTTCCCGTTGCGAACGACGGACGCGGCCATTATAGCGGTAGGAAAATCTTGCCCGGAGTTCGTGCCATGTCCGTCGATCTTGCCACCGTCAAGCGCGTCGCGCGTCTTGCCCGCATCGCTGTCAGCGAGGACGAGGCGGAACGCATGGTGGGAGAGCTGAACGGCATCCTCGGCTTCGTCGAACAACTCGGCGAGGTGGACGTCAAGGGTGTCGAGCCGATGACGTCTGTGACGCCGATGGTCATGCGCAAGCGCTCCGACGAGGTGACGGACGGCAGCAAGGCAAATGATGTCGTCGCCAATGCGCCGGCCACCGACCGCAATTTTTTCCTCGTGCCGAAGGTCGTCGAATAACGCCCGCCTCCCGCTGGCGTTCCGACCTTTTCCGACACCTCCGTTGAGCGACAAGACAGATGACAGAACTCACCCGTTTCACCATTGCCGAAGCCCGTGAAAAGCTGAAGGCCAAGGAGATCAAGGCCGTCGAGCTGACCCAGGCCTATGTGGACGCGATCGCCGGTGCCAACGGCAAGCTGAACGCCTACATCACCGTGACGCCGGAAAAGGCGCTGGAGATGGCGAAAGCGTCCGACGAACGTCTCGGGGCCGGCAAGGGCGGTGCGCTCGAAGGCATCCCGCTCGGCATCAAGGATCTCTTCGCCACCGAAGGGGTCCACACCCAGGCCTGTTCCCATATCCTCGATGGCTTCGAGCCGAAATACGAATCGACCGTGACCCGAAACCTCTGGGATGATGGCGCCGTGATGCTCGGCAAGCTCAACATGGACGAGTTCGCCATGGGGTCGTCCAACGAGACGTCGTATTACGGCCCGGTGATCAACCCTTGGCGCGCCGAAGGGTCGAACCAGCAGCTCGTTCCCGGCGGCTCATCCGGCGGCTCCGCCGCTGCCGTCGCGGCGCATCTCTGCGCCGGCGCGACCGCAACCGATACGGGCGGCTCCATCCGCCAGCCCGCGGCCTTCACCGGCACTGTCGGGATCAAGCCGACCTACGGGCGCTGCTCGCGCTGGGGCACGGTCGCCTTCGCATCGTCGCTCGACCAGGCGGGTCCGATCGCCCGAGACGTGCGTGATGCGGCCATTCTCCTGAAGTCGATGGCCAGCGTTGATGCCAAGGACACCACGTCCGTGGATCTGCCGGTGCCGGATTACGAAGCCTCGCTCGGCCAGTCCGTGAAGGGCATGAAGATCGGCATTCCGAAGGAATATCGAGTCGACGGCATGCCTGAGGAAATCGAGGCGCTCTGGAGCCAGGGCATCGCCTGGCTGAAGGACGCCGGCGCCGAGATCGTGGACATAACGTTGCCGCACACGAAGTACGCCCTGCCGGCCTATTACATTGTGGCACCCGCGGAGGCCTCCTCGAACCTTGCCCGCTATGACGGCGTCCGCTACGGCCTGCGCGTCGATGGCAAGGACATCATCGACATGTA
>DASUPM010000051.1:0-3199 GCA_036281095.1 Pseudorhizobium sp. | reverse complement strand
TTCGCCGCTTCATTTGTCCACGGGCTCAAAACCGCCCACAGGTCTGCCGGTTGCCTTTCCCACGCCGCTGGCCTAAGCCTCGCTTCGGACAAGAGGCTGATGCAATGCGTGATCTCAGAAACTACAAGGTGCCGGCGCCTGCTCCCGTTTCGCTCAAGGGGCGCTTCGTGACGCTCGAGCCCTATGACCGCAAGGCGCATCTCGATGCGCTGTGGGACGCGCTGGGCGGATCGGATCGGATCAATGACCTTCTCAGATATTTTCCGAACGATCACTACGCAGACGCAGGCGAATTCGGCGCCTGGCTTGACAATGTCCGCGACACTTCGGGCTTCGTGACGCTGGTCGCCCGCGACAATGCATCCGGCAAGGTTGTCGGCATGGCGAGTTACATGCGTCCCGACCCGAAGAACGGCGTGGTCGAGGTCGGCTCCGTTGCTCACGGCCCGGAGATGAAGCGATCGCCGATGGCGACGGAACTGCATTACCTCATGGCGAAGCACGTCTTCGACAAGCTCGGCTATCGCCGCTACGAGTGGAAATGCCACAACGAGAACGAGGCGAGCAAGATCACCGCCGCCCGCTATGGCTTCACCTTCGAGGGCATCTTCCGCCAGCACGTCATCTCGCGGGGCGCAAATCGCGATACGGCCTGGTTCTCGATGATCGACAGCGAGTGGCCGGTCATCGGGGCGGCCTTCGAGACATGGCTGTCGCCGGAGAATTTCGACGCGGACGGAAAGCAGCGCCGCCGCCTCGAAGATATCCGCGCCGAGATCGGAAAAGGGGTCGCGGCATGAGCGGCGAGGACAGGCGCAGCCCGGCGATTGCCGCGGCGATCATCTTCATAGGCTTCCTGGCGCTGTTCTTCGCCATGCCGCCGATCATGATGTGGCTGGCGGAGGAGTTCTCTCCCTATCTTGCCGCAGCCTTCGCAGTGCTGGCGGTGCTGTCTTTCTTCCTGATCTTCTGGCTGAGGGGCCGCCACCAGCGGAAAAAGCGCGACCGTTAATCTGCCGCGCTTCTCCTTGTTCCGCCGCAGTCACCCGATACGGGCGGCGGCGATGTCGTCGAGCGCCGCCACCGCATCGGCCGGCAGGTCGATGTCACCCGCGGCAAGGTTTTCGCGAAGATGTGCCCGTGAGGATGTGCCGGGGATCAGCAGGATGTTCGGCGAACGCTTCAACAGCCATGCGAGTGCAACCTGCATCGGCGTCGCGCCGAGCTTGCTCGCGACATCGGAAAGTGCCGAAGATTGCAACGGTGAAAATCCGCCGAGCGGAAAGAAAGGGACATAGGCCGTGCCGGCCGCATCCAGTTCATCGATCAGTGCATCGTCCTCGCGGTGCGCCAGATTATACAGGTTCTGCACGCAGGCAATCTCCGTGATCTTGCGACCGTCTGCTACCTGTTTGGCCGTGACGTTCGACAGGCCGATATGCTTGACGAGGCCTTGGCGCTGCAGGTCGGCCAATACCGTCAGCGCTTCCTCGAGTGACCCTTCCGCCGGCCCGTGCATGTCGAACATGGCACGCAGGTTCACCACCTCCATGGCATCGAGGCCGAGGTTTCTCAGGTTGTCGTGGATCGCCTTTGTCAGCGCTTCCTTCGAGAAGGCCGGATTCCACGAAGCATCGGCGCCGCGCGTGGCGCCGACCTTGGTGACGATCACGAGATCGTCCGGATAGGGATGGAGCGCTTCCCTGATGATCTGGTTGGTGACGTGCGGTCCGTAGAAGTCGCTGGTGTCGATGTGGTTGACGCCGCTTGCGACGGCCTCGCGCAATACGGCGACGGCCTCTGACCGGTCGCGCGGCGGACCGAAGACACCCTTGCCGGCGAGTTGCATGGCTCCGTAGCCCATTCGGCTCACGGTACGGCCGCCGAGCGTGAAGGATCCGGACTTGTCGAGATTTGGCATGATCTACCTCCGTTTCAGACGGGGGAGATATATTGCTCTTCCCGCCGTCTGATAATCGCGTACAATCCGCACGAGCTGTACGGAGGGGCGGACAATGTGGGCTGGGCGCGATGCAGGATAGGCCGGAACTCGGCGATATCAGCGCCTTTCTGGCGGTCGCACGGGCGGGCGGATTCCGCCAGGCAGCGCGGGCGAGCAGCAGCAGCGCCTCGGCGCTGAGCGACGCCGTCCGGCGCCTCGAAGCGCAGCTCGGGGTGCGGCTCCTCAATCGCACCACCCGCAGCGTCGTTCCGACGGAGGCCGGGCGCAGCCTTCTCGAACGGTTGGGCCCGGCGCTCGGCGAAGTGGATGCCGCGCTCGACATCGCGAGGGGCTTTCGTGGCCGTCCGGCAGGCATGCTGAAGCTCAACGTGCCGGTCAGCGCGGCCCGGCTGGTGCTGCCACGGATCGTGCCGCCGTTTCTTGCGGCCTATCCGGATATCCGACTGGAGATCGTCACCGACGAGAGCTTCGTGGACATCATCGCGGCCGGCTGCGATGCGGGCATCCGCTATGACGAGCGGCTGGAGCAGGACATGATCGCAGTGCCGATCGGCCCACGCATCCAGCGCTTCGCCAGCGGCGCCTCGCCCGCCTATCTCGACGCACGCGGCCGGCCGGCCCATCCGCGGGACCTCCTGGCGCATTCCTGCATCCGCGGCCGGTTTGCGGGGCGTGCCATGCCGGTCTGGGAGTTCGAGCGGGGCGGGGAGGTGGTGGCCGTCGATCCGCCGGCGCAACTTGTCGTCCAGTCCGGCGGCGGCTCGGATCTCGGGGTGGATGCGGCGATCGCGGGAACGGGCATCGTCTCGCTGTTCGAGGATTGGCTGCGACCGCATTTTGCCAGCGGCGCGCTGGAGCCCGTCCTGGAGCCGTGGTGGCTCAGCTTTTCCGGCCCCTTCCTCTATTATCCGGGACGTCGGCTGGTACCGGCGCCGCTGCGCGCCTTCATCGATTTCGTCAGGGCGATGCCGCGCGGCTGACGCTCAGGCCTGCAGGGAGGCGCCGAGAAGCGACAGGCCGATCAGCAGGATGAACAGCGCGCCGGCGATCTCGAAACCGGATGCGACGCGGGCGGCGCGGGCCGACCCCGTCCCCGAAAGCCGGATGGCGACGTCCTTCGCCGTCACCGCGATGGTCGCCAGGATGGAAACGGTGATCGCCGTCCCGAGCGACATGGCCAGCACCGAAAGCAACCCGCCGAGATAGAGTGCGTTCAGGAGCGAGAAGCTCATCACG
>DASUPM010000050.1:0-2792 GCA_036281095.1 Pseudorhizobium sp. | reverse complement strand
CGCCAATGTCGTCTCCGACCGGGTGCTCTCAGGTTCGGCTCTGGCCATTGCCGAGCGGGTGGTGGTGGCAGAAGACGGCTCGCTGGAAGTCGACATTCCCTATGTCGCGCTGGAAATGCTGACATCGGCGGCACAGGATCGGGTTTTCTATCGTGTCGACGGGCCGCCGGGCATCTTCATCACCGGCTACCAGAACCTTCCTTCCATCCCGCGTGTCGAGGGGCAGGCCGCAGCGTTCGAAAATGCCGTTTTCCGCGGGGAGCCCATCCGCGTCGCGGCGCTCGCACGCTCCGCCTCGACCGGCATCAACTCCGTGCCGTTCGTCGTGACGGTGGCGGAGACGACCATCGCTCGCCAGCAGTTGATGCATACGATCCTGCTGCGTTCGGCTGTCCGGCTGCTGTTCATGATCGTGGGTGCGGCTGTGATCGTCTGGGTGGCGGTGACGGTATCGCTCAGGCCGCTCTACCGGTTCAGCGAGGCGATCGCGCAGCGCAGTCCCGACGACCTCCATCCGATCGACGAGCGGGTGCCGAGCGAGGTGCAGGGCCTGGTCGATACCGTCAACTCGTTCATGGTACGGCTGGAGTCGGCGCTGGACGCGCTGCGGCACTTTACCGGCAATGCCAGCCATCAGTTGCGCACGCCGCTGGCGATCGTCCGGACGCAACTGGCTCTTGCGTCGCGGGCGAATGACCTGGAGGCCGCGAGAGAGGCGGTGAGGAAGGCCGACGTTGCCGTGGCGGATGGAGAGCGTCTTCTCGGGCAACTTCTGCTGATGGCGAAGATCGACGCCGCCGGCCGCTCGGCGTCCCTGCGACGGATAGATCTTTCGCAACTCGCGCAAACCGTAACGGCAGATCACGTCCCCATCGCCGCGGAAGCCGGCATCGACCTGGGCTTCGAGGGCGAGAATGCGGTTCACGTTTCGGCCGAGCCGCTGCTTCTCGGCGAACTCCTCAAGAACCTGATCACCAACGGCCTGCTCTACGCGGGTCGTGGCGCGGAGATGACCGTACGGGTGTTATGCGCGGGCCAACGGGCAGTTCTCGAGGTGGAGGACAACGGGCCGGGCATCCCGCGGGACAGGCGTGACATGGTGTTGCGCCGCTTCGACCGCGGCAGCCGTGCCGATGCGTCGGGGTCCGGCCTGGGCCTGCCGATCGTCGAGGAAATTTCCACCCTGCATGCCGCCGAGATGGAACTGCTGGAGGGGGCGGCCGGTCGCGGCCTGCGAGTCAGGATCAGCTTTCCTCCTGCAGCCGATCAGGCCTGATAAATACAGGCGCCGCCGATCCAGGTGCTCTTCATCGCGAGGTCGTCCGTCAGCAGCACGAAGTCGGCGTCGAACCCGGCCTTCAGCGTACCCTTGCGATCGGCAACCCGCGCGGCTTCGGCGGGATAGGCCGAAACCATGCGCAGAGCCTCCTCCAGCGGCAATCCGAGCGCCCGGTGCAGGAAGCGGACCGAGGAGATCATGTCGATATCCGCACCGGCAAGCGTTCCGTCGGCGAGTGTCAGCCGGCCGTCCTGGCGCAAAATCTCACGTCCGTTCAGCGTGAAGCTTTCGAGGTTCGTGCCGATCGGCGACATGGCGTCGGTGACGACGAAGATGCGGCCGGGACCTTGTTTCGAGCGCAGCGCCGCGCCCATTGCCGCAGGGTGAACATGGATTCCGTCGGCGATCAGTCCTGCATGGAGATGGCCGTTGTCGAGCGCTGCACCCACCATGCCGGGCTCGCGGTGTCCGAGCGGGCTCATGGCGTTGAACAGATGGGTGACGGTTCGCGCCCCCGCACGGGCGTAGCGTCCGGCGGTCTCGAAGTCGGCTTCCGTATGGCCGAGGCTGACGATGAAGCCGGCTTCGGACAGCCGGGAGACCTGGCTCTCCGTCACGTTTTCCGGTGCGATGGTTATCATCATTGCGGGAAACGCGTCGCGGCAGGCGAGCAGCCGTTCAAGATCGTCGTCATCCATCGGGCGGATCAGGGATGGGTCGTGGGCGCCCTTGCGTGCCAGCGACAGATGCGGTCCTTCGAGATGGAGGCCGAGGAAGCCGGGCACTCCGGCTGTAACCGCTTCCCTGCCTGCCGCAATGACCGCAGCCGTGGTCTCGCGCGTGTCGGTGATCAGCGTCGGCAGCAGCGCAGTCGTGCCGAACCGGGCATGGGCGGCGCAGATCGTCCGCAGGCCCTCGACGCTGGGCTCGTCATTGAGCATCACGCCGCCGCCGCCGTTCACCTGAAGATCGATGAATCCGGGCACCAAGATGCCGCCACCGGCGGATACCATATCGGCATCGGCGGGAACCGCTGCTTCCGGCACGATCGCCTCGACAGTGCCGTTGGAAACGAGAAGTGCGGCCTCGTCGTGCCATGCATTGCCGTCGAAGATGCGCGCGCCACGGATTGCCTTGCTCATTTCGTCTCCGTCACCTTCTTGAGGGCGGCCGGCGCATCCGGATTGAAGCCGCGGGTCCGCGACCAGGCCTCGACGAAGCCGTAGAAGGGCAGGATGAGGCCGAGAGCGTCCGTCAGCGGGTGGCCGGTCGCGATATATGGCAAAGCTGTTGCCTTGCCAGCATTCTCGGACGTCGCGAAGGCGAGGGCGCCTTTGTCCACGAGCCCGTCGGCAATCTGCACGACCGGCAGTTCCGCCTTGTCACGCGCAGCAAAGGCTATGATCGGGAAACGGTAATCGACCAGTGCGACAGGTCCATGGAGAACTTCCGCCGAGGAATAGGCTTCGGCGTGCATGTTGGAGGTTTCCTTGAACTTGAGGGCGGCTTCGCT
>DASUPM010000049.1:0-3746 GCA_036281095.1 Pseudorhizobium sp. | reverse complement strand
CCGGCATCAACGCGCTGTCGATCGTGACGCGCATCGTGCCGGAGAGCTTCCACCTTGTCCGGTCGGATCTCTTCTTTCCGGAAAACCGGGCGGCACCGATCGCGGCGAACCTGGCGTTCCGGACTGCAGGCGGTGTGCCCGTATCGGCCGAGTTCGACTGGCGCCAGACCGGACCCCAGACCTGGGATATCCGCGTCGAGACCGACGAAGGTCAGATCGTCCTCAGCCACGGCGGCAGCCGCCTGTCCGTGGACGGCGACCAGCGGATGATCGAGGACGACCGGGAATACCGGAACCTCTACAAGCATTTTGTCCGGCTGGTCGGGGAAGGGCGCAGCGACGCCGATTTCTCGCCGCTGGTCCATGTCGCCGACGCCTTCATGTTGGGGCGCCGGCATGCAGTCGAAGCTTTCGAGGACTGACGATCATCGACGGCCACCATCCTTCAGTCCATTGAGAACCAGATCATGAGCAATTCAGAGAACCTGCCCTCGACCGAGATCGCCGAAACCGACCGCAAACGCGCTGAGGTGCGCAAGCTGCGCTCGCGAGCGTGGTTCGACAATCCGGACAATGCCGACATGACCGCGCTCTACCTGGAGCGCTACATGAATTTCGGCCTGAGCCAGGCGGAGCTTCAGTCCGACCGCCCGATCATCGGTATCGCACAGACCGGATCGGATCTGTCACCGTGCAACCGCCACCACCTGGAACTTGCCAAGAGGCTGCGTGAAGGCATCCGGGAAGCCGGCGGCATCGCAATCGAATTTCCGGTTCATCCGATCCAGGAAACCGGCAAGCGCCCGACCGCCGGTCTCGACCGCAACCTTGCCTATCTCGGCCTCGTGGAGGTGCTCTACGGCTACCCGCTCGACGGCGTCGTGCTGACGATCGGCTGCGACAAGACCACGCCGGCCTGTCTCATGGCCGCGGCGACGGTGAACATCCCGTCGATCGCTCTTTCCGTCGGCCCGATGCTGAACGGTTGGTTCCGCGGCGAGCGCACCGGCTCGGGTACCATCGTCTGGAAGGCCCGCGAACTGCTCGCGAAGGGCGAGATCGACTATGCAGGTTTCGTCAAGCTGGTGGCGTCGTCGGCTCCTTCGACCGGCTACTGCAACACCATGGGCACGGCGACGACGATGAACTCGCTCGCCGAAGCTCTCGGCATGCAGCTTCCGGGATCGGCCGCTATTCCTGCTCCCTATCGTGACCGGCAGGAAGTTTCCTATCTTACCGGCCTGCGAATCGTCGAAATGGTCAAGGAAGACCTGAAGCCGTCCGACATCATGACCAAGGACGCCTTCATCAACGCCATCCGCGTCAACTCGGCCATCGGCGGCTCCACCAACGCGCCGATCCACCTGAACGGCCTTGCCCGCCACATGGGCGTCGAGCTTTCGGTGGACGACTGGCAGACCTATGGCGAGGACGTGCCGCTGCTCGTCAACCTGCAGCCGGCGGGCGAGTATCTCGGCGAGGATTACTACCATGCGGGCGGTGTTCCGGCCGTCGTCAACCAGCTGATGCGCCAGGGCCTCATCAACGAGGACGCGATGACCGTCAACGGCAAGACGATCGGCGAGAACTGCCGCGGGGCGATCATCGAGGACGAGAAGGTCATCCGCCCGTTCGAGCAGCCGCTCAAGGAGCGGGCCGGCTTCCGCGTGCTGCGCGGCAACCTCTTCTCCTCGGCGATCATGAAGACCAGCGTGATCTCGCCGGAATTCCGGGATCGGTATCTATCCAATCCGCAGGATCCCGACGCATTCGAAGGTCGCGCGGTCGTGTTCGATGGTCCCGAAGACTACCACAAGCGGATCGACGATCCGTCGCTTGCGATCGACGCCTATACCGTGCTGTTCATGCGCGGCGCGGGTCCGATCGGCTATCCGGGTGCCGCCGAAGTCGTCAACATGCGCGCTCCGGATTATCTCCTGAAGCAGGGCGTGACATCGTTGCCGTGTATCGGCGACGGGCGCCAGTCCGGTACCTCCGGCAGCCCATCGATCCTCAACGCTTCGCCGGAGGCTGCGGCCGGTGGCGGCCTTGCGCTGCTGAAGACCGGCGATCGGGTGCGTATCGATGTCGGCCGCGGCAAGGCGGACATTCTGATCTCCGAGGAGGAGCTTGCGGAGCGTCGCCGCCAGTTGGAGGCCGAGGGTGGCTATCGCTATCCGAAGCACCAGACGCCCTGGCAGGAGATCCAGCGGGCGGTTGTCGGACAAATGGAAACCGGCGCGGTTCTCGAACCGGCCGTGAAATACCAGCGGATCGCGCAGACGGAAGGCATTCCGCGCGACAACCACTGAGTTGACGGAAGGGCGGGGGCAGGGGGCCTCCGCCCGTTTTCATCGGCGGGTCCGGAGGATCCGTCTTTTAGGAGGAAGACATCATGAAACTCATGAAATATCTGACGACCGCAGCAATGCTGGCGTCCATGGCATTCGCCGCTCCGGTGTCTGCGCAGGACAAAGGCCTCGTCGGCGTCGCGATGCCGACCAAGTCCTCGGCCCGCTGGATCGCCGATGGCGACAACATGATCAAGGTTCTGCAAGAACGCGGCTACGAGACGGATCTGCAATACGCAGAAGACGACGTGCCGAACCAGCTCGCGCAGATCGAGAACATGATCGTGAAGGGCGCCAAGGTGCTGGTCATCGCCTCGATCGACGGCACGACGCTTTCGGACGTCCTGCAGCAGGCCGCCGATCAGGGCATCAAGGTCATCGCCTATGACCGCCTGATCCGTGACAGCGCTAACGTCGACTACTACGCCACCTTCGACAACTTCCAGGTGGGCGTCCTGCAGGCCCAGTCCATCGTCGATGGTCTCGAAGCCACCGGCAAGGAAGGCCCGTTCAACATCGAGCTCTTCGGTGGTTCGCCGGACGACAACAACGCCTACTTCTTCTATGACGGCGCCATGAGCGTGCTGCAGCCGCTGATCGACAGCGGCAAGCTGGTCGTCGGCAGCGGCCAGACCGGCATGGAACAGGTGGCGACCCTGCGCTGGGACGGTGCGACCGCCCAGTCCCGCATGGACGCCCTCCTCAGCTCGACCTATGCCGACAAGCGCGTCGATGCGGTCCTGTCGCCCTATGACGGTATCTCGATCGGCATCCTGTCCTCGCTGAAGGGCGTGGGCTACGGTTCCGGCGACATGCCGATGCCGATCGTCAGCGGCCAGGACGCGGAAGTGCCGTCCGTGAAGTCGATCCTCGCCGGTGAGCAGTACTCGACGATCTTCAAGGATACCCGCGAGCTTGCCAAGATCACCGTCGACATGGTCGACGCAGTCATGAGCGGCAAGGAGCCGGAAGTGAACGACACCAAGACCTACGACAACGGCGTCAAGGTCGTCCCGTCCTACCTGCTGAAGCCGGTCGTCGTGAACAAGGACAACTGGCAGGACGTCCTGATCGGCAGCGGTTACTATACCGAAGATCAGATCAAGTAAGCTATGCTGAGGGCGCCGGCGGATAGCCGGCGCCCTTGCCTGATACGGAGTTTCCGGATGCTCGCACCCGCGGTTTCGGCCGAACCATCGTCCCCCATTCTCGAGATGCGTGGCATCTCCAAGTCGTTCGGCGCCGTCAAGGCGCTTTCCGACGTCAGCTTCACCGTGCGGGAGGGAGAAATCCACGCTCTCGTCGGGGAAAACGGCGCCGGCAAATCCACCCTCATGAAGGTGCTCTCCGGCGTCTACCCGCATGGAAGCTATGAGGGGTCCATCCTGTTCGACG
>DASUPM010000048.1:0-2011 GCA_036281095.1 Pseudorhizobium sp. | reverse complement strand
CAACATGATGAAGCTCGCCGCCGGCGCAGCTTTGGCCATTTCGATGACCACGATGGCGAGTGCTCAGGACTTCCCGTCGCGCCCGATCGAAGTGATCGTTCCTTATGCCGCAGGCGGCGGCACGGACCTTTCCGTGCGCGTCATGGCCGACATTCTGTCGAAGAAGCTCGACGGCGCCACGGTTGTCGTCCGCAACCAGCCCGGCGGCGGCGGCGGCATCGGCACGGGTGCCGCACTGAGCGCGGAGCCGGACGGCTATACGCTCGGAACCGGAGCTCAGGGGCCTATCGCCCTTCTTCCGCATTACGGCGCCACGACCTACACCATCGATGACGTGGACTTCCTGGCGCTGATGGGTCGCAACCTGCAGATCGTGCTTGGCTGCGCGAACGCCCCGTTCACCGATTTCGATGGCTTCCTGTCCTACGCCAAGGAGAATCCGGGGACCGTCCTCATCGGCAATTCGGGTGCAGGCGGCGCAAATCACCTTTCCGTCGAGGCATTCGGTCGCGCGTCCGGCACCAAGTTCGAGCATGTGCCGTTCGGCGGCGCGTCCGAGGCGCTCACCGCCTGCGCCGGCGGCCATGTCGATGCTGTGACCGCGACCCCTGCCGAAGCCAAGCCGCATGTGGAATCCGGCGCCGTAAAGCCGATCTTCGTCATGGAGGCCGAGCGCATCCCGGCATATCCGGACGTACCGACCGCCGTGGAGAAGGGCATCGACTTCACCTGGTCGTCCTGGAAGGGCATCATCGCTCCGAAGGGTATCCCTGACGACGTGCGCAGCAAGCTGACGACAGCGCTCGAAGCCACGTTCAAGGACGCCGATTTCATCGCACAGATGGAAAAGATGGGCGAGTTCGTGGATTATCGCGATAGCGCCGGCTACGAGAAGCTCGCCCGGGGCGACAGCGAGAACGCCGAAGCGGTCATTCGCGACCTCGGCATGTACGGAATGAACAAGAAGTGATCCTCCCGGCTGCGGCGGCGATCGTCCGCCGCAGCCGCCGCGTCCGGAAATGGTGCAGGCCGTCCGGATGTCCGGCCCCGGAGGGCGCTGTTGCTCCAGGAGGACGGCAGTCTCACATGGCAAGATATCTGAGAAACAAGGACGTGCTTGCCGGGCTCGTCTTTCTGCTGCTCGCCGGCATCGTCATCTACGGCGCCATGGATCTCCAGCTCGGCACCAGCCTTCGCATGGGCCCAGGCTATTTTCCGCTCGTCCTTTCGGGCTGCCTCGTGCTGCTGGCACTGCTCACCATCGCCGGCGGCGTGAGAAATGCCACGGAAGAGAACGCCGTCGCGCCACTCGCCTGGTCGCGTCTCCTCATCGTCACCGCTTCCGTCTTCGTGTTCATCGTCGGTCTGCGGGGTCTGGGCTTCCCGATCACCGTCTTCCTCACGGTATTCATCGCTTCCGCCGCCAGCCGGGATTTCAAGCTCGTCACGAGCATCCTCTTGTCGGCGATCGTTACGGCCGGCGCCTGGCTCATCTTCGTCTGGTCGCTGGGGCTGCCGTTTCAGGCGCTCGGCACCTGGCTCGCCTGACCTTGGGAAGAAGCTGACATGGACTTGTTTTCCGATCTGGGACTGGGCTTTGCGACGGCCCTCAGCGTCCACAATCTCTTCTACTGCTTTCTCGGTGCCCTGATCGGCACTCTGATCGGCGTGCTTCCGGGTCTCGGTCCGGTCGCCACGATCGCCATGCTTCTGCCCCTCACCTTCGGCCTGGACCCGGTAACAGCCCTGATCATGCTGGCCGGCATATTCTACGGCGCCCAGTACGGCAGTTCCACCACCGCGATCCTGATCAACCTGCCCGGGGAAGCTTCCTCGGTGGTGACGGCGCTCGACGGGTACAAGATGGCAAGGCAGGGCCGAGCGGGAGCAGCACTTGCAACCGCGGCGCTGGGCTCCTTCTTTGCCGGGTCGGTCGCCACGCTCATCATCGCGACGGTCGGCCCCCTGCTGGCAGGCGTCGCGCTCAGCTTCGGTCCTGCCGAATATTTCT
>DASUPM010000047.1:0-5747 GCA_036281095.1 Pseudorhizobium sp. | reverse complement strand
CCGGCTTCGTGGACGCGCTTTCCACCCTGCTGCTCGCCATCATGTTCCTGCTCACGGTCTTCGTGATCGCGCAGTTTCTTCTCAGCCGCGAAATTTCCGGCCGCGACGAGGTGCTCAACCGGCTTAACAGCCAGATCGCGGAACTCACCGAGCTGCTGGCGCTGGAGAAGGGCAATGCCCAGGATCTCGAGGACACGCTGGCCAACCTCCAGTCATCGCTGGCGGCCTCCGAAAGCGAGCGGTCGCGTCTGCAGGCCCTGCTCGAGCGCGGCACGGGTTCGAGCGATGCCGCCAATGCGCGGGTGGGAGAGCTGACAGACCAGCTGAGCCAGGAGCAGCAGGTGAGTGAGCGCGCGATGAGCCAGATCGAGCTGCTCAACCAGCAGATCGCTGCGCTGCGGGCGCAGATTGCCGCGGTGGAACAGGCACTCCAGGCATCGGAAGCGAAGGATCAGGACTCCCAGGCGCAGATCGCCGATCTCGGGCGACGGCTGAACGTGGCCCTGGCGCAGCGGGTGCAGGAACTCAACCGCTACCGCTCTGACTTCTTCGGGCGGCTGCGTGAAATCCTGTCGGATCGCGAAAACATCCGCATCGTCGGCGACCGCTTCGTCTTCCAGTCGGAAGTGCTTTTCCCGGTGGGCGGGGCCGATCTGGACGATGCCGGACGCGCGGAGATGGACAAGCTTGCTGCAGCGCTTCTCGAACTTGCCCAGGAGATACCGGCCGAAATCAACTGGGTGCTGCGGGTGGACGGACATACGGACAACGCGCCGCTGACCGGAACGGGTCGCTACCGCGACAACTGGGAACTTTCGTCGGCGCGCGCGACATCCGTCGTCAAGTATCTCATCTCCCGCGGCGTTCCGGCAAACCGTCTTGTCGCCGCAGGCTTTGGCGAATACCAGCCGATCGCGCAAGGGGATACGCCGGAGGTTCGCTCGCAGAACCGCCGCATCGAGCTGAAGCTTACAGAGCGCTGACGGAAACCTGGCCGCCATCCTGGAACTGAAGACGGGCGAGCCGCGCATAGAGGCCGCCCTTCGCGATGAGGCTCTGGTGCGTGCCTTCCTCTACGATGCGGCCGCCGTCCATCACCAGGATGCGGTCGGCCTTCAGGACGGTCGCCAGCCGGTGGGCGATGACGAGCGTGGTGCGCTCCCTCATCAGCCCGTCCAGCGCCTTCTGCACCAGCGTTTCGCTCTCGGCGTCGAGCGCGGAGGTGGCTTCGTCGAGCAGCAGCACCGGAGCGTTCCGCAGGATGGCGCGGGCGATCGCGATGCGCTGGCGCTGGCCGCCGGAAAGGGTGATCCCACGCTCTCCCACGGGCGTGTCATAGCCCTCGTCGAGCCTCGAGATGAATTCGTCGGCCTGGGCGGCGACCGCGGCGGCGCGCACCGCCTCCCGGGTGGCGTCCGGTGCGCCGAAGGCGATGTTGTCGTGGATCGAGGCTGCGAAGACGGTCACGTCCTGCGGCACGATGGCCAGCCGCTCGCGCAACTGGCTCAACGTCGTGTCGCGAAGATCGACGCCGTCCATGCGGATGGAGCCGGAGGAGGGATCGTAGAAGCGCAGGAGCAGAGAGAAGATCGTGCTCTTGCCCGCACCCGACGGGCCGACGAAAGCGACGGTTTCCCCCGGCCGCACATGGAAGGAAAGGCCGTTCAGGGTGACGGTGTTCTCCCGCGAAGGATAGGCAAACGAGACGGCCTCGAATGCCACGTCACCCCGAGGCGGCGAGGGAAGGGCGACAGGGGCGGACGGATCCCGCACCGCGGGTTGCTCGTGCAGCAGCTCCGTCAGGCGCTCGGCCGCGCCGCCCGCCTGCGACAGTTCTCCCCAGACCTCGGAGAGCTGGCCAAGGGCACTCGCGGCGATGACGGAGTAGAGGACGAATTGGCCGAGCGTGCCGGCCGTCATGGTTCCGGACAGGACACTCTGGGCCCCGTACCAGAGCACCGCGACGATGCTGCCGAAAACCATGAAGATGGCAAAGCCTGTGAGAAAGGCTCGCGAGCGAATCGCGGCGCGTGCCGCACCGAAGGCATCCTCGACCGTTGCGGCATAGCGGGCGGCGGCGGCGGACTCGCCATTGAAGGCCTGGACGGTGCGGGCCGCGCCGACGGTTTCGGCGGCGAAGGCGGAGGTACGGGCGAGGGTATCCTGCGCCGCGCGCGAGCGGCGCCGCACGGAGCGGCCGAACGCCACCAGCGGGAAGACGATGACCGGTATGGCGCCGAGAGCCAGCGCCGAAAGCCGGGGGCTGGTATAGATCATCATTCCCATCGCGCCGAGACAGAGGATGGTGTTGCGCAAGGCCTGAGAGGCGGCGGAGCCGAATGCGGATTTGATCTGCGTGGTGTCCGCCGTCAGCCGCGAGACGATCTCACCCGACTGGTTGACGTCGAAAAAGGCGGGAGACAACGTGGTCACGCGGGCGAAAACGTCACGCCGCAGGTCCGCCACCACCCGTTCGCCGACCGTGATGACGAAATAGTAGCGCATGGCGCTCGCCAGCGAGAGGAGCACCGCGAGCCCGAACAGCATGCCGAAGTAGTTGTTGATGAAGGTGCCGTCGGCGGCGGCGAAGCCGTGGTCGATCATGCGGCGGACGGCAAGCGGCAGCGCCAGCGTGGTGACGGCCGAAAGTGCAAGCGAGAAGAGTGCGCCGGCGACGAGGCCCCGATAATGGGAGAGGTAGGGAACGAGCCGCGTCAGCGGCCGGATTGCTTTGCCTTTCGGCTTCGTGTCTTCTGCGTCTGCCACTTGACCCCTCATACTCGACGGACTCTTTCTGAGGCCGACGGCACTTGTGCTTCCGGCGGCCTTCCTGTATAGGCTCCGCATCGAATTGGGAAGCCGTGGCCGTCCGGTCTGCGGCTTCATTTATTGAAGAGGGTCTGCGATCGCAATTGCGACATATGGACCCCGACAGCAGGAACAGGGCCATGAAGACTGACATCCACCCCGCCTACCACATGATCAAGGTCGTCATGACCGACGGCACCGAGTTCACCACCCGCACCACGTGGGGAAAGCCGGGCGACACGCTGCACCTCGACATCGATCCGAAGTCGCACCCGGCCTGGACCGGCGGCAACCAGCAGATGATGGACCGCGGCGGCCGCGTCTCGAAGTTCAACAAGCGTTTCGGCGGTCTCGGCCTCTGAGCCGGTCGATCCCATCCGCTTCGAAAGAACCCGGCCCAGCGCCGGGTTTTTTGTTGCCTTCCGTCCGCGCACAAAAAAGCAGGCCGAAGCCTGCCTTTGATCCTCTGCTGCGGCAGTTTCAGGCGCTGAACGCGGTCTGAAGCAGGTGCAACTGCGCCCGCACGCCGTTCTCGTTGTCCGGCGTCACCACCGGATCGCCCGGACGGTAGATTTCCCGGTCGAGAAGGGCGACGCGGTTCTGCAGCCGCAGGGAGCGTTCGACCAATTCGCGGAAGCCTTCCGGCAGGTCCAGCCAGCCGGGCGCGTGCTTGTCGACGTTGAAGCCGTCGAGGCGAACCTTGCTCTTCTCGACCAGAACCTGGTCGCGGCTCATCTCGCCGTTGTTGACGGCGCGCTGCAGCAGGAGCCAGGACGCCATCTGCATCAGGCGGGTCGTGAGACGCATGGATTCCGCGGCGTACAGAACCGTCGCGACGCGCGGCAGAACCTTCGAGGCGGCGCGGCCGGGGCCGTCGAGGTAGGCTGCGGTTTCCTCGACCAGTGACATCCCCTCGGCGTAGAGCGCCTTGAAATGCGACGAGGCGGCAGCCCTACCTGCAAAATTTACCGTGTTCAGTCCCTGTTCCGACATGGAATTCACCTTGCTCACGCATCACACTAGCCAAATGACCCGGGAGAAAGAAAGTTCCAGGCCCGCCTTCCGTGACAGTTAAGATGATGTTTATAGCGGCAATCCGCAAGCCGGTTCTTAAGGAAGGGTTAATACCCACACTTTTACAGCTGCGCCGGTAAAAAGAAGAGCCGCAAAAGCGGCTCTCAAGGTAAAACAGGGAGAAAGTCAGACCTCTTCGCCACTTGGTGAAATCGTCTGAGACCGGGAAGCCCGGATGCTTTTATCATCCATCCGGATGATTAATATTCGGTTAAAAATGGAAATGATTTACCTTAAATCTTCGCGGTGGAGACGTCATGGACGGAAAAGACTGTCGGCGGCGCGGCGGCCGGCCGCCTTTCTTTCCTTTTCCTGCTGAAGACGAAGGATCTCCTCCTGCAGGAGCGTGATCCGGTGCCCGAGATCCTCAACCGAAAGTGAACTCAGGTCGCTGCCGATTTCGTGGGTCGGCGGCTTCTTCTGCGGTCGGTCGTCATCGATGGAACTCATGCGGACTGCCTTTCCTGTGGTTCGTCCCCGCCTTCCGTGGCTCTTGGATTAAGCAGTAGGCTTTCCGGGGTCGTCAAGGACGGCGCCAGGGCGGGAGAGCCGGCATAGCTGTCGCGGTCCTCGACCGGAACGGGGGCGCGCCTGCGGCTGCGGAAGATGGCGTAGGCGGTGACGAGGATATGGCTGAGCGTGGTGACGGTAAACAGCGCGTAGGGACCGAGCAGCGTCATGACCGGTCCGCCGAGGGTCGGGCCGATGATGGTGCCGATCCCGTAAAGGAGCAGCAGGCCGCCGGAAACCTTGACGAAGTCCTCCGGCGCGGCATGGTCGTTGGCATGGGCGACGGCGATCGGATAGAGCGCGTTGGCTGCGGCGCCATAGGTGGCGACAAGGATGATGACCGCATAGACGTTGCCCGGCTGGAAGAGGGCGAGCGCAAGGCCTGCCGCGGCGCCCAGCCCGGCGAGGGCGGCAAGGACATGGCGCCGGTCCAGCCTGTCCGACAGGCGGCCGGCGGGGAACTGCGCGATGGCACCGGCCAGAATGGTGATGCTGACCATGACGGCGATGGTATCCTGCGAGAAGCCGGCGCGGGCGCCGAATACCGCCACGAGCGTACCGTAGGCGCCGTTGGCGGTGCCGATCAGCAGGATGGCGACGAAGGACACCGGTGAGTTCTGGTACAAGCCCTTGAGATCGAGCCGGACGCGCTTCAGCGGCTGCGGCGAGGCCGCCTTGGAAACGGCGGTCGGAATGATGGCTGCACAATAGAGGATGCCGCAGATCATGAAGAGGATCGGCGCATTGACGTCGGCGAAGGGCACCAGCATCTGCCCGCCGACGACCCCGAACAGGGTGATGGAAATATAGAAGGAGAAGATCGCGCCACGACTCTCGTTCGTCGCACGCTCGTTGAGCCAGCTTTCGATGATCATCGAAGTGCCCGCGGTGCAGAAGCCGGTGACTGCGCGCAGGATCAGCCATGCGGTCTGGTCCACGAGGATGCCGGTCAAAAGGACGTTGAGGCAGATCAGGGCGCCGAAGCCTGCAAAGGCGCGGACGTGGCCGATACGGCGCACGAGATTCGGCGCGACGAAGCAGCCGACGACGAAACCCGTGGCCCAGGTGGTGCCGATCAGGCCGAGGATTTCGTTCGAATAACCCTCCAGCGAACCGCGTACCGGCAGCAGCAGCCCCTGCAGGCCGTTGCCGAGGAACAGGAAGAGCGTGCTCGTGAGAAGCGCGAGAACTGGCAGAAGGTTACGTCGCATGGTTCATGACCGATTCTTCGCGCCGGAGAACAGGCCGCAAGGACCCGGCGGATTATATGTTGCCTCTACCGTCAATTGAGGATTAACGACCGGAGGCGAAAAAGTTCCAGTACGATTCGACCCGCGGCATAGGTGGCCGGCAAA
>DASUPM010000046.1:0-2998 GCA_036281095.1 Pseudorhizobium sp. | reverse complement strand
GGCCTCGCAGAGACGGCGGCAGCAGAACTGCTGACAGGCTTCTTCAAATCGAGACGCCCTGCCTAACCCTGATGATCTTACTGGAAAGGCTTCCACCAGCTTGAGGTCTGCTGGGCGGCCTGCGCCTCCTTCTTGCGGCGGCGCTCCTTCTGGAGTTCCGGTTCGCCAAGATCGGCAAGCGCCCCTGAATCGACTGCGCGGTACTCCGCCGGCGGATCCGTGAGCGAACGGCGAGCTCCAGTCACATTGACGGTTTCGGCCTGTTGCTTTGCCTGCCTGAAGGCTTCCCACTTCTGGGATTCCGTCATCTGGCCTGCCTGCCCGTTGCCGGCAAGCAAGGGGGACCGGTAGCGGGGATTGTTTTGGTTCTCTGTCGCCTCCTCGCGAAGGCGCGCGCGCGTCTCCTCGGGAGATTCGACCCAAGCCGGATTGTTCTCGCGGCTGGCGAGCGAGGTCTGCGGCGGCGGCAGGGACTTGTCCTCTGCAGCAACGACCAGCTTCGGGCGCGGGTTATATTTGAGGTTCCGGTTTTCCTGGTTCCCCGTGACGGATACGGACTCGCCGAGATCCTCGACCAGCTGTTCCGTCGCGCTCTTTCCCGTGCCGTAGGTCGGGCTGGCCATGCAGCCGGAGAGGCCGACCACTCCGGCGATGATGCCAGCCACGCTCAAAGCGGCGCGAAACCCATGCGTCGTCTTCATCAAAACCCTTCCAGCGGCGCCCGTCCTTCGACGCCTGCAGATTTCTGCTTGCCCCACGGCCTGACGGAGAAATCCGGCCAATTTCGGGCAGATGTACCGGATGACGGGCGCGAGCGCAATCATCCGGCACCGTTCATCATACTAGAGCCGGCCCAGCGCGGCGAGTTCGGTCAGTGCCGCCGCATCGCGCGCCGAGACGTCCGGCCATGCCGGATCGGCGCCCACATCTTTCGTCACCCGCCATGACCGGGCGCACTTGACGCCCTCCGCCAGTTGCGGATCGACGGCGACGCCGGGGACGTCGGAAAGACGGAAGGTGCCCTCCGGCCCCTCCCCGGCAACGACCGAGATGCCGGAGGTGATGCAGGTCTCCTCGAAGTCCTGATCTTCGAGCGCCTTCAACAGGTCGGCATCGGAGACATAGACGACGGGAGCCGCTTCCAGCGAGGAGCCGATGCGCTTGTCCTTGCGCTCGATTTCCAGCGCCCCGGTGACGACCGAGCGGACCTTGCGGATCTTCGCCCACTTTTCCGCCAAAGCCTCGTTCCTCCAGTCCGCCGGGATCTCCGGGAACTGCTCCAGATGCACCGACACCGCGTCTGGCTTCAGCGACAGCCAGGCCTCTTCGGTGGTAAACGGCAGCATCGGCGCAAGCCAGGTGACCGTCGCTTCGAAGATCTTGCGGATCACGGCGAGGCTCGCACGACGGCGGAGCGACGACGGCGCATCGCAGTAGAGCGCATCCTTGCGGATGTCGAAATAGAAGGCCGACAGCTCGATATTGGCGAAGTCGATCAGCGCACGGGCGATCTTCTTGAACTCGAATGCGTCGTAGCCGTCGCGCACGAGCTGATCCAGCTCCGTGAGGCGATGGAGCATCAGCTTTTCGAGTTCCGGCAGATCGGCATACGCAATCTCCTCGCCCTCGTCATGGGCGAGCGTGCCGAGCATCCAGCGGATGGTGTTGCGCAGCTTGCGATAGGCATCGACGTTCGTCTGGATGATCGTCTTGCCGAGGCGCTGGTCTTCCCAATAGTCGGTGGTCATGACCCAGAGGCGCAGGATGTCGGCGCCGGCATCCTTCATCACGTCCTGCGGGGACACGACGTTGCCGAGCGACTTCGACATCTTCTGGCCCTTCTCGTCCATGGTGAAACCATGGGTGACGACCGTGTCATAGGGCGCGCGGCCGCGGGTGGCGGCCGATTCCAGAAGCGAGGAATGGAACCAGCCGCGATGCTGGTCGGAGCCTTCCAGATAGACGTCCGCCGGCCATTTCAGGTCCGGACGGTCTTCCAGCGTGAACGTATGGGTCGAGCCCGAGTCGAACCAGACGTCGAGGATGTCCATGACCTGCGTCCACCTGGCCGCGTCTTCGCGGTTGCCGAGGAAGCGCTCCTTGGCGCCTTCGGCGAACCAGGCATCCGCTCCTTCGGCATCGAAGGCTTCCAGGATGCGGGCATTGACCGCCTCGTCCTTCAGCACCTCGCCCTGCTCGTCTGCGAAGACGCAGATCGGCACGCCCCAAGCTCTTTGACGAGACAGAACCCAGTCCGGGCGCTGCTCGATCATCGCCCGCAGTCGGTTCTGGCCGCCGGCGGGCACGAAGCGCGTGTCGTCGATCGCCTTCAGCGCCCGGGTGCGCAGCGTCGTGCCATCCGCCAGGTCCTTGTCCATATAGACGAACCATTGCGGCGTGTTGCGGAAGATGACCGGCTTCTTGGAGCGCCAGGAATGCGGATAGGAATGCTTCAGGCGACCACGAGCAAACAAGGCATGTGCGTCAATCAGGGCTTCGATGACCGCCTTGTTGGCATCCCCCTTCTTGCCGTTGTCGTCCATGACTCGAGCCGCGCCGCCCTCACGGTCCGGACCGAACCCAGGCGCATCGGCAGTGTAGAAGCCGGCATCATCGACCGGGAACGGGATCTTCGTATCGATGCCGCGTGCTTCCAGGTCCCGGACTTTGTCCGTCCAGGCGTCGAAGTCCTCGCGGCCGTGGCTCGGCGCGGTATGTACGAAGCCGGTGCCGGCATCGTCGGTGACATGATCGCCAGCGAGCAGCGGAACCGGAAATTCGTAGCCGCCACCGAGCTGGCGCAGCGGATGCCCGCACAGCAGGGAGGCCAATTCGTCGGCGGTGACGTCACGGAGCTTCTTGTACTGCAGCTTCGCCTTGCTGAAGGATTCCTCAGCCAGCCTCTCTGCGAAGATCAGCTTTTCGCCCGGGCGCGGACCGAAGTCGTTTTCCGCTTCCGTGACCTGATAAAGAGCGTACTGGACGCGCGGCGAATACG
>DASUPM010000045.1:0-2112 GCA_036281095.1 Pseudorhizobium sp. | reverse complement strand
GGTACTCGGCATCTTCCTCGCCTCCTTCTCCGCAGCGCTCATCTCGCACGCTCCTGGCGGCCTCGGCGTACTGGAACTGGTCTTCGTGATGGGCTTGCCCGATATGGACCAGGCAGACGTGATAGCGGCGCTCCTGGTCTTCAGGCTGTTCTACCTGCTGATACCGTTTGCGATCGCGCTCGCGGTCATCTTCGTCTTCGAGCGGACCCAGTTTCGGGCAGGGCGGGAGACGGAGGAGTGCTAGTCAGTCTTCCCCGCGCAGCCAGAAGGCGCGGTGAGAGGCGAAGCGGTCCTGAGCCAGGATTTCCTTGAGGACGGGTAGGAGGACGTGCATCTCGTCCTTCAGCGTGAACGGCGGGTTGACGACGATCAGACCTGAGCCCGTCAACCCGGTGATATCCCGGTCGCTGCGCACCGAGAGTTCGACGCACAGCATCTTCGGGATCTCCAGTTCCTGCAGTTCCTGGTGGAAGTCCTTGATCGGTGCGCCCTTCTTCAGCGGGTACCACAGGCAATAGGTGCCGCCTGGGAAGCGGCGATAGGCCGTCGCCAGTCCTTGCGCCAGCCGCTTGTACTCCCCTTCCTCCTCGAAAGGAGGATCGACGAGAATGATGCCGCGCTTCTCCTTCGGCGGCAGGTGCGCGCCGAGTGCAAGCCATCCGTCGAGCTCCGTCACGCGCGTCTGGTAGTCGCCCTCGAACAGTCGCGCCAACCGGCGCACGTCGTCGGGATGCAACTCCATGGCGGAAAGCCGGTCCTGCGGCCGGAACAGCATCCGCGCGAGCTTTGGTGAGCCGGGATAGAGTTTCATGTCGGGACCCGGGTTGAGCTCCCGGATCGCCGACAGGTAAGGCGCCAGCACCTCTGCGGCTTGCGGCGGCAACTCCGCCTCCATCAGGCGGCCGACCCCGTCACGCCATTCGCCGGTCTTCTGGGCCTCCTCCGACGAAAGTTCGTAGAGGCCGATCCCGGCATGCGTGTCGAGGAGGCGGAAGGCCTTGTCCTTCTTCTGCATGTAAACGACGAGGCGCGCCAGCACCGCATGCTTCAGGACATCGGCGAAGTTGCCCGCGTGATAGATGTGCCGATAGTTCATGCCCGCTTCTGCCCCGGATGAATTAAATTGATGCGGTGCAAATCGCGCTTTTTGCAGCCTTGTCCTTCGCATATAGAAAAGCGATGAACGTTGCGACCCCGATCACGGCGAAACCCGCCCCGAATGTCACGCGCGTCGGACACACCGTCTGTCCGCATGACTGCCCGTCCGCCTGCGCGCTCGATGTGGATCTGACGCCGGAAGGAAAGATCGGCCGAATTCGCGGTTCGAGCGACAATACCTATACGGCAGGCGTCATCTGCGCCAAGGTCGCCCGCTATACGGAGCGCATCTATCATCCGAAGCGCCTTCTTGCGCCGAAGCGGCGGATCGGCGCCAAGGGCGAGGGGGCGTGGCAGGAACTCTCCTGGGAAGCCGCGCTCGACGAAGTCGCCGACGCCTTCGTAAAGGCCGAAGCCCGCCACGGCTCGGAAGCCGTCTGGCCCTATTTCTACGCCGGCACGATGGGTCAGGTGCAGCGCGATTCCATCGAGCGGTTGCGTCACGCCAGAAAATATTCCGGCTTTTTCGGGACCATCTGCACCAACATGGCCTGGACCGGCTACGTGATGGGCACGGGCGCGCTGCGCGGTCCCGATCCGCGGGAGATGGCGAAGGCGGACTGCGTCGTCATCTGGGGCACCAATGCCGTCTCCACCCAGGTCAATGTGATGACCCATGCGGTGAGGGCCCGGAAGGAACGGGGCGCCAAGATCGTCGTCATCGACATCTACGACAACCCGACGATGAAGCAGGCCGACATGGGCCTGATCCTGAAACCCGGCACCGATGCGGCACTCGCCTGCGCCGTCATGCACATCGCCTTCCGCGACGGATATGCGGACCGGGAATACCTGGCGAAATATGCCGACGATCCGGCCGGTCTCGAAGCGCATCTGAAGACGAAGACGCCGGAATGGGCGTCGGCCATCACGGGGCTGACGGTGGAGGAGATCGAAACCTTCGCCCGCCTCGTCGGCACGACGAAGAAGACCTTCTTCCGCCTCGGATACGGT
>DASUPM010000044.1:0-2575 GCA_036281095.1 Pseudorhizobium sp. | reverse complement strand
CAGGATGAGGGAGAGGGAGAGCTTTCCGCCCGTGAGGAGGTGAAGATCACCTATGTCGGGCACTCCACCTATTTCATCGAGACGCCCGCAGGCGTCGGCATCGCCACCGATTACAGCGGCGTGTACAAGCCGTCCCGGCTGCCCGACGTCGTGACGATGAACAAGGCGCACTCGACCCACTTCACGCTGGCTCCGGACGCCGGGATAGAACAGGTGCTGCCCGGCTGGAGCGACGTGCCGGGCGAGAAGGTCCGGCACAACGTTGTTGTCGGAGACACCTATATCCGCAACGTGACCACCGATATCCGCTCCTGGGGCAGCGGGGAGTTCGAGGCGAACGGAAACTCGATCTTCATCTTCGAGGTGGCGGGGCTCTGCATCGGGCACCTCGGGCATCTGCATCACGAACTGACCGACAGCCACTATACCGAAATCGGCCGGCTCGACATCCTGATGGTTCCCGTCGACGGCGGCCTGACGCTCGGTGCCGACAGCATGAGCCGCGTCGTAGAGCGGCTGCGGTCGTCGCTGATCCTGCCGATGCATCGTCCGAGCGCACTCGACCGCTTCATCGGCATGCTCAGCGGCAAGTTCGACGTCGTCTATGCGCGCGAACCCGTTATCGTCGTGTCCATGCGCAGCCTGCCGAAACGGCCGACGATACTGGTGCCGCAGGGCATGTAGGTGTATTCCGGCCGGCTCCGGTGCTCAACGAAACATCGCGTGCGGCTTGAACCTTCGCGCCTTCGAACCTATAACGCCGCCATTCCACCAGATAGACGTGATCAGGGGTGCCATGGCCGGCCATTCACAGTTCAAAAACATCATGCACCGCAAGGGTCGCCAGGACGCGATCCGTTCGAAGATGTTCTCAAAGCTTGCGCGCGAAATCACCGTCGCTGCAAAGTCGGGGATGCCCGACCCCGCAGCCAACGCGGCGCTGCGCCTGGCGATCCAGAACGCCAAGGCGCAGTCGATGCCGAAGGACAATATCGACCGGGCGATCAAGAAAGCCTCCGGCGCGGACGCCGAGAACTACGACGCCGTCCGTTACGAAGGCTATGGTCCGGGCGGGGTTGCCGTCATCGTCGAGGCGCTGACCGACAACCGCAACCGCACCGCCTCGTCGGTTCGCTCGACCTTCAGCAAGGCCGGCGGAGCGCTTGGTGAAACGGGTTCGGTGTCCTTCTCCTTCGACCACGTCGGCGAGATCACCTACAAGCTTTCCGCCGGCGATGCCGACACGGTCATGGAAGCGGCGATCGAGGCGGGGGCGGATGATGTCGTCACCGACGAGGAAGGCCACGTCATCACCTGCGCTTTCGAAAGCCTCGGCGAGGTCAGCAAGGCGCTGGAAGCCACTCTCGGCGAAGCCGAAACCGTCAAGACCGTCTGGAAGCCGCAGAACACCGTTCCGGTAGACGAGGAAAAGGCGCAGTCGCTGATGAAGCTCATCGACACGCTGGAAGACGACGACGACGTGCAGAACGTCTATTCGAATTTCGAGGTCTCCGACGAGGTCATGGCCAAGCTTTCGGCCTGACCGGCAGATAGGGAGGAGGCGCTATCGCGCCTTCTCCATCATCGGCATTGCGGCGAACAGCTCGACCGATTTCAGCCGTGCCTCGACATCGTGGATCGGCATCGAGACAATCAGTTCGTCCGCCTGCGTTTCGGCAAGAAAGCCCGACAGCTTCTCCTCGATCGCTTTAGGCGAGCCGACGGCGGCGAACCGCAGCGTGTGTTCCACGCTCATGCGTTCCATCTCGCTCCATAGACCATCCATGGTTTCCACCGGCCGGGGGAATTGCGTGCGGATGTTCTTGCGCAGGTTGACGAATTGTTGCTGCGAGGAGGTGAACAGGCGGGCGGCCTCCTCGTCCGTGTCTGCAGCCACGCCCATGACGCCGACCATGACGTAGGGTTTGTCCAGTGCCGCCGAGGGCTGGAAGCGGTCGCGATAGATGTCCAGCGCCTCCATCAGCATGTCGGGTGCGAAATGCGACGCGAACGCATAGGGAAGGCCGAGCGCTGCCGCGAGATGCGCGCTGTAGATGCTCGAACCGAGCAGCCAGAGCGGGATGTCGGAGTTCGCGCCAGGAACGGCGAGGATCGGCTGATCTTCGGCCGGCTCGCCGAGCAGGCGCTGCAGTTCGAGGATGTCGTGCGGGAAATTCTCCGCGCCGGCTTCCAGGTTGCGGCGCAATGCACGGGCTGTGCGCATGTCGGTGCCGGGAGCCCGACCGAGGCCGAGATCGACGCGGCCCGGAAACAGCGCGGCGAGCGTCCCGAACTGCTCCGCAATCACCAGCGGCGAATGATTGGGAAGCATGACGCCGCCGGAGCCGACGCGGATGCGGTTCGTCGCAGCCGCCACGTGCCCGATGACCACGGCAGTTGCGGCGCTGGCGATGCCCGGCATTCCGTGGTGCTCGGCGAGCCAAAGACGCGTATAGCCGCATTCTTCGGCCTTGATCGCCATGCGGCGGGACTGCTCCAGCGCGTCGCGAACGGAGAGGCCTTCGGGAACCGGCGAAAGATCGAGAATTGAAAAGGGGATCATGATGAAATCCTG
>DASUPM010000043.1:0-3095 GCA_036281095.1 Pseudorhizobium sp. | reverse complement strand
GCCTTCATGTCGATGGTACGGACGCGGGCACCGGTAACAATGACCAGCTTGAGACGCGGCAGTCGCTTGATCAGCGACGCGGGCAGCGGCATTCGCTCGCGCATGAGACACAGGACGTCGAACCCGCCAAGTTCGTGGGCGGCCTCATCCTCGCTGCCCAGGTTCCGGTTGAACCGGACAATCTCGCAGTCGTCCCCCAGAGAGTTCCAATCCGCCAGGGACAGCGCCACCTCCTGGTAGTCGTCCAGGATTGCGATCCGTAACATTCAAAGATCCTTCAAGAGTGCATCGATATCGAGCGGCACGTCTGCAAGCGCCGCCTGTTCGCGCAACATGGCAAGTTCCTGTGCGGAGAATGGTATCCCCCGAGCCAACCGCTCCCGCATACGGATCGCCTCCGGTTCTCCCGGCAGAAGGATCGGCTGGTCGTCATGCACCCTGGGGCATGCGCGGGCGCGCGCAGCAAGCTCATCCGACCGCTTGCGGTATTCCGCCTGCCCGAGGAAAAGGTCCGGGCGAAAGGCGATGACCGTGTGCCCGACATTCTGCGAGCGATCGAGGTCACGGTATTGGTCCCCGACCTGACCGCCAAAGGCCGATCCCGTCATCACCCCGGCCACCACCTCCATCATGAGGGAAAGTCCGGAGCCCTTGGGGCCGCCAAGGGGCAATACGATCCCCTCATAGGCACGACGGGCGTCCGTCGTCTCCTTGCCATCCGCATCGAGCGCCCAGCCGCTGGGAATGGCCTCCCCCGCCTGAATGGCTCGCCTGATCTTGCCGCGGGCGACGACGGAGGTCGCCATGTCGAGGATGATGGAGGGTGAATCTTCGCCGCCGGGAGCCCCGAAGGCAAAGGGACTGGTCCCGAGAAAGGGGGTGCGCCCACCCCAGATCGGCATGCTGGGGGAGGCGTTGGTGAATACCAGAGCGGCATAACCCGCTTCGGTCGCATCCAGCAGATAGCCGGCCGCCATGCCGAAATGCGTACTGTTGCGGATACCGGCCATGCCGATGCCGAACGTCTCGGCGGCGCGCATCGCTTCCTCAAGGGCGCGTCTCGCTACCACGAATCCGAGGCCGTCGTCGCCGTCGACATGCGCCGTCGCAGGTGTCGGATGCGTTATCCGAATGTCCGGGCGCGCCCGGACCACACCGCGGCGTATGCGATCCGCATAGATCGGAATACGCGAAATGCCGTGACTGCCCACGCCGCGAAGGTCCGCGAGGACCAGATAGCGCGCGACTGTCGCTGCGTCGGCTTCCGGAACACCGAGGGCCGAGAAGATTGCGGCAACCGCCACCTCCAGCCGGGCTGCGTCCACCGAACGTCCTGCTTGCTCTACCATGAATATACGTCCTCCCGAACCGGCTCTTACCACCCGATTGCGGCTCTGTATACCATCGTATCCAGATCGGATCTTACCGCGACGGCCTGTAGCTGTCGCGGGCCAGCGTGAGGAAATCCCTGATCGGCCGGGACAGAGGGCTGGAGGCGCGTCGCACCGTCACAAGAGCGCGATGCGCCCACGTATCGGAGAGCGGCGAACTCATCAGGTCAGTGCCTGCCAGCAGATGGAGGCTCGTTGACCGGATGAAGCCGATGCCGAAACCTGCCTCTACCATGCGAACGAGCGACGGAAAGGTTTCGACATTTATCCGCTCACCCAGCGGTCGCCCGCTGTTTGCCGCTGCGGCATTGAGAAGACGGTCGAGCGCGCCGCTGTGGTGGATGCCGACGACTTCATGCTCTACGACTTCATCGAAGGCCACCGACGCTCCTGTCGCCAGCCGATCGGCAAACGGATGATCGGGAGACCATATGACAAAGATGCTGTCGTCCTCGAAGACGTTGGTTTCGAAGCGATGCAGGTCATTGTTGTCGGCCACGAATGCGATGTCGGCCTGGCCGTCATCCATGGCGCCCAAGGCGCGCGTCGCGGACATTTCCTGTACGTCGAGATGAATTCCGGGATGGGCTTGGGCATAAAGAGCCAATAGTTCCGGAAGACGGCCGGATAGCGAAGAGCTGGTGCAGGCCAACCGCAGGGAACCCCGCGCGCCGGTGGCGAAATCGGCGATCTGGGTATTGAGGTCGGCGATGCTGCGCAGGATGTCGCGGCAGCCACTCAGATAGACCTCGCCTGCCGCCGTCAGTCGGGCGCCCTGCAGCGATCGATCGAAAAGGGTCACACCCAGGCGTGCCTCGAGATCGCTGATGCGCCGGCTCACGGCCGACGCGGCAATGTTCTCACACTCCGCCGCTCGCCCGATGGAGCCGTGGTCGGAAATCGACACGATGAGCCGGGCGGTCAGCGGGTCGAACGGCTGCATGTACCACCTCGACCTGGCCGGTTTGCTCTTGCTGCGCGATACCCAGATCGCGGTATATCTCGCGCAACGCCGCTTCGCTCGGGCGGCGCATATGATACCCGTTGATGCGTTGCGCGATAGCGACGTAGCGTCCTATGCGATGTATGGCCCACTTCAGGCTGACCCAGGACATGATCCATCCCATCAAATTTGGTTTGACTGATGATCATGGCGTAGCACCTCCTGCTGCGGGCCTGTAGCAGCCGTTCGCGAGGATGGCTTCGCGGTTCGGCAAGACCTGCTGGACAATCCTTATCGGTCGGCAGCGGCCGCGGCAACAGGACCGACGCCGCCTGGCAGTTTGCCTCAGGGCATGCCGTGAGAGGAACAAAAGGTCGGCAACTTCGCGAGAGACATAACATCATGGACAATCTCCGCGCGCTTCTGTAGCCCGGTAGGACCGACATCAGGACCAGGCAGCGATGAACTCATCGAAGGACCTTCTTTCCAAGACGCGTGGACGGAGCACCTATCAGGCGATCCTGACAGCCATCAGGGACGGCATCTACCGTCCGGGCGACCCGTTGCGGGAGGAAGAAGTCGCGGCGCGGCTCGGCGTGAGCCGTACTCCGGTACGCGAAGCGCTCGGCAGGCTGCAGGAAAAGGGCCTGCTCGAAGCCGCCCCCGGCCGGGGCGTGGCGGTCTCGATATTGTCCATGGCTCAGATATTCGAACTCTACGCGATCCGCGAGGAGCTTGAGGGCATTGTCGCCCGTTTCGCA
>DASUPM010000042.1:0-4587 GCA_036281095.1 Pseudorhizobium sp. | reverse complement strand
AAGCCGGTCGATGATCTCTGGAGGCAACCCTGCGGGTCCGGATAGCCCGGTCCAGGACATGGCGGAAAAGCCCGGATATCCGGATTCCGCAACAGTCGGAGTATCCGGATATAACGCGTTCCGTTCAGGACTCGCCACCGCGAGGATGCGCAGCTTGCCCGCCTGGACGTAAGGAAGCACGGCGTCCTGATTGATGAACAGCATCGGCACCTGACCGCCCAGCACGTCGGTGATCGCCGGACCGCCGCCCTTGTAGGGTATGTGCTTGATATCGAGGCCGGCAGCGACCTTCAGCATCTCCATGGCAAGATGGCCGGAAGCGCCGTTGCCCGAGCTTGCGAAATTGTACTTGCCGGGGTTCGCCTTGATGAGATCGATGAATTCCTTGAAGTTTTTCGCCGGGAAATCCGGGTTGACGACAAGAACGTTGGGGCCTGCGGCGAACATCGTGATATGCGTGAAATCCTTGACGCTATCGAACGGCATCTTCCGATAGAGACTCGGATTGATGGCATTCGAGCCCACACCCGTCAGGCCGATCGTGTTACCGTCCGGCTTTGCCCGCGAAAGGAGCGACAGGCCGATATTGCCGTTGGCGCCGGGGCGGTTTTCCACCACGACGGTCTGGCCGAGCCGCTTCGACAGGGCCTCCGCCATGATCCGCGAGTTCGCGTCGCTCGTACCGCCCGGCGGGAACGGCGCGATGAAGGTAATCGTGCCGGATGGCCACTCCTGCGCGTTCGCATCTGCCAGGCCGAACGGCGCGCCGGTAAGACCGGCGACAAGTACTCCTGCAAGTCCCGCAAGAACCGCACGTCGTTTGAAAAGGTGTGTCATGGAACCTCCCTTTGCTAATCGGTGGCCGGATACGCTTGCATCAGGCCTCTCCTCTATGGACGCCGGCCTCTCCTGAAGTTGCCGACAATCCTCCCCTTGATCTCGCGTTAATCTTGACTGATGCCGCGTCCATGAACAAGGGCACACAACTAGTCCGCACCATTCTTGTATCACAATATGGACGTTCTCCAGAAATTACTGCTCGCGGATGCCTGTCGGAGCATGTGACTTTGCGATAATGAAGACATCACTTCAAATTATGAGATGGAGATGGGACACGTCATTATCGCGAGAATACCCGCTCCCTATCGACAGCTTTCTGGATTCCCATGCTGCACGACGACAGAACCACCTATCTGACCGGCATCGGGCTGAAGATCGGGGCAACGTTTTTCACCACTGCGACGATCGCGGCAATCAAACTTTTGGACGACGACATCCCCCTTGGCCAGATCGTTTTTGCCCGCGCTTTCCCGACGCTGCCGATCGTTTGCCTCTTTCTTGTCTCGAAGGGCACGATGCTCCGTTCGCTCCAGACCCGGGAGCCGTTCAGCCATTTGTTCCGAGGCCTCATCGGGGGTTTGGGAATGCTGGCCTGGTTTTCCGCCGTACAGCGACTGCCTTTGTCCGACGCCCAGGCGATCGCCTTCGCGAGCCCCCTCATCGGCGTCATACTCGCCGTGTTGATGCTGAAGGAGAAAGTGCAAATCTACCGGTGGAGCGCCGTCGTGATTGGGTTTCTCGGCGTCATCATGATCTTGTCCGAGCATCTTTTCGTAGGCCAGATTTCGGATCGCGATCCGCTGGGCGCGCTTTTCGCGCTCGTATTTGCCGGACTGCTGGCGCTTGCATCGATCCAGGTTCGCAAGATGACCAACTCGGAAGGGACGGAAGCGATCGTTCTCTACTTTGCTCTCGTAACGAGCGTGTTCGGTCTGATGACGCTACCGTTCGGCTGGGTGGTCCCCGACCTTCGCCAGGCTCTGTTGCTGCTCTTCATTGGCATTGCCGGCGCCGCGGCGCAACTGACGCTGACACATGCACTAAAGTTTTCGGAAGCGTCGGCGCTCGCGCTGTTCGACTATGTGTCGATGCTTTGGGTCATCGCTTTCGGCATCCTCATCTTCGATGAGATACCCTCGGGCGCCGTACTCGGCGGCTCAGCAATTATCGCCGCATCGGGTATCTTCGTCATGCTGCGGGAACGGGCGATTCGCAGGCGCGATCGCTTGTAGAGTTACAGCCTGTGAACAAGCAATTGACCCGAAAGCGGTGCGTTGTCGAGAACCTCCCTTGCTAAGCCAACACGCGCCGACGTGATGAAAAGGCTTCGGTTGTCCTCACCGCCGAATGCAAGGCCAGTCGGGCGAGGCACAGGCAATGCCGCGACATGCTCGATCTCTCCTTCGCCCGACATGCGCGCAACGCTCCAGCCGTCATAGAGCGCGACCCACAACCGGCCCCCTGGATCGATCGCGATGGCACGGGGCTCACCCGAAACGCGCGCGATACGACCGAAAACCCTTGGAGCCTTTGCGCCGGACTGAAGACTGTAGATCGTCCCCTTCTGGGCGTCCGCGGCAAACAGCGACGAGCCGTCGGACGTCCAGGCAAGCGCGACGACCTGACCGTTGAGCGACCATGAATTGCCATCAGGACTCTCTATCCGGCTTCCGTCGCCCTCCCTGATCGATCGCCAGATCGCGCCGGACGGGTGGACCGCAGTTGCAAGCAGGTCGATCTCGGCGCGCTCGCCCGATGTCGAGATCTTGCCGCCGGACAGGATCGTCTTGCCACCCGGCAGCCAGACGTGCAGTGCGCCGTTAACGAAACTCACGGCACGAACCGGCCCGTCCTGGGGCAGCGAATGCGACTTGAACGCCACCGGGCCAGCCTCGAATACGGCGGGCCCTAGACGATCGATCCACAAAACAGACTGCTGCGCCTGATCCCAGACAGGATCGCTGCCGTAGAACGCCAGCTTGCCGGCTTTCGGGTGCGCCATCGGATGCCCGGAGGTCACTGCGACATGTTCGCCGCCACCCCTCATCTGCGCGCTGATGTTGCGCGCGACAAGCGCGATCTCTGGGCCGAGTTGCTCCACCCTTTGATTGGTCAACCGCCATACGGGTCCAGCGACGCTGATTGCAGCCACCGGCTTACCACTTTGATCTAGTATAGCAGCGCCGACGCAGCGGTTGCCGGCGATAATTTCCTCGTCCTCAATCGCGTAGCCTCGATGCCTCACGATCGCTAGGTGAAGCTTCAAATGTCCCGGCTGAATGATCGTGTTGGCAGTGAAACGCTCAAGTTCCTGGTCCCCCACGAGGCGTTCCATTTCGGCCTCCGGCAGAAACGCCAGAATCGCCTTGCCCTGGCTCGTGCAGTGAAGCGGCTTGCGAATGCCGAGTCGCGCGGCGGACCGGACGGGGTGGGTGCCTTCGAATTTGCCGAGCGCCATCATCGCACCGTCATGAGGAACGGCAAGATAGGCCGTCTCTCCGGTCATATCTCGCAATCGGCGCAATTCGCCACTCGCGATCGCCGCAAGATCCGGTCCCGACCAGACGTTTTGGGCAAGCTCGAGAAATCGGTATCCGAGCGTGTAGCCCTGCGCCACGGGGTCAAGCCTGAGATACCCGTTCGCCGTAATGGCAGAGAGGATGCGGTAGAGTGTGGGGCGTGCCCATCCCGTTTCACGCGCAAGTTGGGGAATACTGACATGTCCAGGCGCAGCGCCGACAATGTCTATCAGTTGAAACGCTTTGTCGATGAGCGCCGCCCCTTTGACGGTCTCCTTCTCTGGCTTCTCGCTCCATTCACCACTCATGCCAATCTCTCCTGTCCATAATATGAGATGAAGACCGGCCTGAAATTCTGTTTTACTTCAATTCCGTCCGTATCATGGATATACCATAGCCCATCAACCTGAACTTGGGTAGGCCATGCAATGGATATGAAAATGGGCGGAAAATATCAGATCCAACACGAAATCGATGTTCCTGCGTCAGTCATCAGCAGGCTCAAGGATTGCTCCAGCGGCTCCTTGACGACGGAGCTTTTCAAAAAAGGTTTGCGCCAATGCTTCCTCGTTGGCCTCAAGCCTATGAACTCAGAGGCTGCACGCTTTGCTGGCGAGGCTTTTACATTGAGAATGATCCCGGCGCGTGAGGATCTCGATACGATTGATACGCTTAAGCCGCATCCAAACAAGGACAACCTTCAATGGGAAGCCGTCGAGAACATCGGCGAGGGACAGGTGTTGGTCATCGATAGCCGGAATGATCCGCGAGCCGCATCGGCTGGCGCGATGTTGCCAACGCGCATGAAGATGCGAGGTGCGGCTGCGATCGTCACCGACGGTTCTTTCCGGGACGGACAGGAACTGGCCCAGTTGGACTTCCCGGCCTATGGCCAAATGGTGGTGGCCTCGACTCGTCTGTCTTATCATCGAGTTGCTGATCTTCAGGTTCCGATCGCCTGTGCGGATGTTGCGGTCTATCCGGGCGATATCATCGTCGGCGACGGCGACGGGATCACGGTCATCCCCCGCCATCTCGCCGCCGAAATGGCAGACCTTTGCGAAAAGCGCGACGAGCTCGAAAAATATCTGTCCTACCGGGTCGCCTCGGGCGAGGCGTTGTATGGCGTCTATCCGCCGACAGACGAAACGCGCGCCGATTTCGCGGCGTGGAAGACCGCAGGCTCCAAGCCTGAAGACGCGCCGACGATTCGCGCAGGGAAGTAATA
>DASUPM010000041.1:0-3416 GCA_036281095.1 Pseudorhizobium sp. | reverse complement strand
GGTCGTGGTCACCTCGCTTGGGAATCACTGGCAGAACCTCGACGTCGTCAGCCTCGCTCTGGTGGAGGGATGGCTCACGCACTATATTCACCCCGATGGGTGGCGGTGGGTCGCGACGCCGCTTCTGGCGCAACCGGCCTTCGCAGTCTTTCTGGTGCTCGCCCTGCTGTTCTGGATGATCGGCTACCGGCGGCCGCGCTTTGCCGGTCGGTTCTCGGCATGAGAAGGAGCGCAGCACCGGCGAGCGACAGGATCAGTTGAGCCCACGCACTTTCATGCCAGGAGGCGCAGATGTTCGTAATCGACATGTTCAACAAGAAGACGGAAATGCCGACCGCCGAAACGGCGTTGCCCGGAAGGGACGAGCCGATCCCGACCGCCGAGGCCCATTTCGTCAACGGCCAGCCCTTGAAGGGGCCTTATCCCGCAGGCCTCGAGGTTGCGTATTTCGGCATGGGCTGTTTCTGGGGCGCCGAGCGTCTGTTCTGGAAGATCCCCGGCGTCCACGTTACGGCTGTCGGCTATGCGGGCGGGGTTACCCCGAACCCGACATATCAGGAAACCACCACGGGCCTCACCGGACACGCCGAGATCGTCAAGGTCGTTTTCGATCCGTCGGTCGTATCCTACCGGGATTTCCTGAGGCTGTTCTTCGAGGAGCACGATCCGACCCAAGGCATGCGGCAGGGCAACGATATCGGCACCACATACCGTTCGGCTCTTTACACCACGACGGATGAACAGGCGGCGGAGGCGAGGAGGGCTCTCGACGCCTTCCAGGGCGCCCTGCAGGCGGCAGGAAAGACCGGCAGGATCACGACGGAGATCGCGCCGGTCGATGTCTTTTACTACGCCGAAGACTACCATCAGCAGTATCTGGCGAAGAACCCCGGCGGTTATTGCGGCCTGAAGGGAACGGGAGTGTCTTGCCCCGCCGGCTGACT
The DNA here is from genome assembly GCA_036281095.1 of Pseudorhizobium sp. Taxonomy (GTDB): domain Bacteria; phylum Pseudomonadota; class Alphaproteobacteria; order Rhizobiales; family Rhizobiaceae; genus Neorhizobium. The sequence continues at coordinate 2,472 of DASUPM010000041.1, read as the reverse complement.
GCCGAGCGTGCCGGGAGCATGAGCAGGCTGCGGATTACTTTGATCCGCAGCCTTTTTCGTGCGCTGGCCGCTTGATCTGTCGCGGACTTTCCACCTGAAAAAATCGGGTGAATTTTTCTGCCGCCCGTGCAAAAGTGCCTGCGGCCGGTCTTGTGGGGAGGACTGGTTGCCGCAGACAAGCCCGAGCGGGCATGCGGGAGGACCCAGCTGCAACATCAAAAAAACAGGGCTGAACGATGAAGAAAACCCTTTTGACCCTCATGGCCATGGCCGCGATGTCGGCAACCGCGCTGGCGGCGGAGATCAAGCCGGCGCTGGTCTATGGAACGGGCGGCAAGTTCGACAAGTCCTTCAACGAGGCTGCATTCGGCGGTGCGGAGCAGTTCAAGAAGGAGACGGGGGTCGAGTACCGGGATTTCGAGCCCACCAGCGATACGCAAGGCGAGCAGGCGATCCGCAACTTCGCCAGCCGCGGCTTCAATCCGGTGGTCGCCATTTCATTCGTCTGGGAATCGGCCATGACCAAGGTCGCCCAGGAATTTCCCGACACCAATTTCGTCATCGTGGACACCGTGGTGGACCAGCCCAATGTCCGCTCCGTGACCTACAAGGAACATGAAGGCTCCTACCTAGTGGGCCTGCTCGCCGGAATGGCATCGCAGAGCGGAAAGGTCGGTTTCGTCGGCGGCATGGACGTGCCGCTGATCCGGAAGTTCGGCTGTGGCTATGTCCAGGGCGTCAAGGCCGCCAAGCCGGATGCCACGGTGTTCCAGAACATGGTGGGCACCACCGGCGCGGCATGGAACGATCCGGTCCGCGCGGGCGAGCTTACCAAGAACCAGATCGATCAGGGCGCGGATGTCATCTACGCGGCTGCCGGAGCGAGCGGTCTCGGGGTTCTCCAGACTGCTGCAGACAATGGCAAGCTCGGAATCGGCGTCGATTCCAACCAGAACCACCTGCATCCCGGCAAGGTGCTCACCTCCATGGTCAAGCGTGTCGATCTCGCCGTCTACAATGCCTTCAAGGATACGCAGGACGACAAGTTCACGGCCGGCGTCCAGTCTCTCGGGGTCGAGCAGGATGGCGTCACCTACGCGGTCGACGAAAACAACAAGGCTCTGATCACGCCGGAGATGGCGGCAGCGGCCGAGAAGGCCAAGGCCGACATCATCGCCGGGACGATCAAGGTCCACGATTACATGTCCGACAACTCCTGCCCGAACTGAGTATCGAGGGGCGCATGCGCTGAACAGCGCCTGCGCCCTCTTCATGCCCGAATGCGAAAGGCGGACGCTTGAGCCTCGATCCTTCAACAGTGCCGGCCATCGAGCTTGTCGGGATCGACAAGAAGTTCGGTGCGGTTCATGCCAACAAGAACATCAACCTGACCGTCTCCAGGGGCACGATCCACGGGATCATCGGAGAAAACGGCGCGGGCAAATCGACGCTGATGTCTATCCTCTACGGCTTCTATCAGGCCGATCGAGGCGAAATCCGCATAGGCGGAAAACCGGCCGCCATCCGGGATAGCCAGGCCGCCATAGAAGCCGGGATCGGCATGGTTCACCAGCACTTCATGCTGGTCGAAAATTTCACGGTTCTCGAAAATGTCATGCTGGGTGCGGAGGGCGGCCCTCTGCTCGCCCGCTCCGCAGGTCGGGTGCGGGCGGAGCTTGACCGGTTGGAGAAGGAATACGGCCTGGAGGTCGATCCGGACGCCTCGATCGAGGAACTGTCCGTTGGCAGACAGCAGAGAGTGGAGATCCTGAAAGCGCTCTATCGAGGCGCGGATATCCTTATTCTCGACGAACCGACCGGCGTTCTGACACCGGCGGAAGCGGATCATCTTTTCAACGTGCTGCGCATGCTGCGTGAGCAGGGCAAGACGATCATCCTGATTACCCACAAGCTGCGCGAGATCATGGCGATCACCGATTCGGTCTCGGTCATGCGGCGCGGGGAAATGGTGGCAACCCGCAAAACGGCGGAGACGACGGTCGAGGAACTGGCGGAACTGATGGTCGGACGGCATGTCCTCCTGCAGGTGGAAAAAGGCGAAGCCCAGCCGGGGCCGGTGCTGTTGTCGGTCAAGAACCTGACGGTCAAGGACAGCCGTGGCGTGACCATGGTCGACAACATTTCCTTCGATGTCCGCGCAGGGGAGATCGTCGGCATAGCCGGCGTTGCCGGCAACGGCCAGTCGGAACTGCTGGAGGCGATCGCAGGCATACGAAAACCGGCGTCCGGAGAGATTCTGGTCGACGGGCAGCCGGTAGCCGGGCTGGACGCCGGCCACCGCCGCGAACTCGGTCTGGCGCACATTCCCGAAGATCGGCATCACATGGGCCTGGTCCTGAAGTTCGAGGAATACGAAAACGCGATCCTCGGCTATCACCGCGATCCGAAGTATGGCCGCGGCGCCTTTCTCGACCTGGACGCGATCCGCAAGGACGCGGAGGACAAGATTGC
>DASUPM010000040.1:0-3032 GCA_036281095.1 Pseudorhizobium sp. | reverse complement strand
GGGAGCGATCGCATTGACGTTGATACCCTTGCCCGCCCACTCGCAGGCGAGGAGCCGTGTCAGCCCGGCAAGACCGCTTTTGGAGGCCGTGTAGGAGGGAATCCGGATGCCGCCCTGGAATGAGAGGAGCGAGGCGACGTTGATGATCTTGCCGGGCTTGCCCTCCGCAATCCTGTGGCGCGCGAATGCCTGGGACAGGAAGAAGACCGTCTTGAGGTTGACGTCCATCACCGCGTCCCAGTCGGCTTCGGAGAAATCGACGGCATCCGCCCGGCGGATGATGCCGGCATTGTTGACGAGGATGTCCACCCCACCCGACCAGTTAGCCGCCTGATCGATCACGTCCTTCACCGGCGCGATCGTGGAAAGGTCGGCCTGGATCGAAAGACTGCGACCGCCTGCGGCCTGGATTGCGGATTCCGTCTCCGCCATCGACGAGCGGCCGACAAGCGCGACCGCTGCCCCCGCGCCGGCAAGCGCCACCGCGATCGCCTGGCCGAGCCCGGTATTGGCGCCGGTGACGACCGCCGTCTTGCCGCTGAGATCGAATGAAATGGTCACGTGCTGCTCCTCCTCGGGTGACAAAGAAAAGCCGCCGGAAATTTCTCTCCAGCGGCCCATGGTGTGAAGATCCGACGCTTAGAGCGTCCGGGTGACGTGCTCCACGCGGAAGCACTCGATGGTGTCGCCGGCGCGGATGTCTTCGTAGTTCTCGAAGGCCATGCCGCATTCCTGGCCGACCGGCACTTCGGAGACTTCGTCCTTGAAGCGCTTGAGCGTCTTGAGCTTGCCTTCGTGGATGACGACGTTGTCGCGCACCAGCCGCACGCCGGCGCCACGCTCGACCTTGCCCTCTACGACGCGGCAACCAGCCACCTTGCCGATCTTGGTGATGTTGAACACCTCGAGGATTTCGGCATTGCCGAGGAAGGTTTCGCGGCGCTCCGGCGAGAGCAGGCCGGACATCGCTGCCTTCACGTCATCCACCAGGTCGTAGATGATGTTGTAGTAGCGGATCTCGATGCCCGAACGCTCGGCGAACTGGCGAGCCTGCGAATTGGCGCGGACGTTGAAGCCGATGATCGCCGCATTGGATGCCTCGGCAAGCGAGATATCCGATTCGGTGATGCCGCCGGCACCCGAATGGACGATGCGGGCGCGGACTTCGTCCGTTCCGAGCTTGTCCAACGCACCGGCAATCGCTTCGATCGAGCCCTGTACGTCGCCCTTGATGACCAGCGGGAATTCCTTCAGGCCGGAACTCTGCAACTGGTTCATCATCTGCTCGAGCGAGCCGCGCGAGCCGGACTGGCGGGCAGCCGCCTTGTCGCGCGCCAGGCGCTGGCGGTACTCGGAGATTTCGCGAGCACGGCTTTCGCTATCGACGACGGCGAACCTGTCGCCGGCCGCCGGCGTGCCGGAAAGCCCGAGGACCTCGACCGGCGTGGCCGGTCCAGCTTCCTTGACGTGCTCGCCCTTGTCGGTCACCAGCGCGCGAACGCGGCCCCACTGGTCCCCGGCAACAAGGATCTGACCGGGCTTCAGCGTACCCTTCTGCACAAGCACGGTCGCAACCGCACCGCGGCCGCGATCGAGCTGGGCTTCGATGACCGTGCCTTCGGCCGTCCGGTTCGGATTGGCCTTGAGGTCGAGGATTTCTGCCTGCAGCAGGATCGCTTCCAGGAGCTTGTCGAGGTTGGTCTGGTTCTTGGCCGAGACTTCCACGTCGAGCACTTCACCGCCCATGCTTTCCACGAAGACCTCGTGCTGCAGGAGTTCGGTACGGACCTTCTGCGGGTTGGCCGCCGGCTTGTCGATCTTGTTGATCGCCACGATGATCGGCACGTTTGCCGCCTTGGCGTGGTTGATGGACTCGATCGTCTGCGGCATCACGCTGTCGTCGGCCGCGACCACGAGGATCGCGATGTCGGTCGCCTGCGCGCCGCGGGCACGCATGGCGGTGAACGCGGCGTGGCCGGGGGTGTCGATGAACGTGATCTTCTGGCCGTTCTGTTCCACCTGATAGGCGCCGATGTGCTGCGTAATGCCGCCGGCTTCACCGGCGACTACGTTTGCATGGCGAATGGCGTCGAGCAGCGAGGTCTTGCCGTGGTCGACGTGGCCCATGATCGTGACGACCGGCGGCCGCGACAGCATTTCACCTTCGGTATCGGCGACGTCGAAGATCCCTTCCTCAACGTCCGATTCCGAGACGCGCTTGACGGTGTGGCCGAATTCGGTGGCGATGAGTTCGGCAAGGTCGGCGTCGATGACGTCGCCCGGCTTCATCATCTGGCCTTCCTTCATCAGGTACTTGATGACGTCGACGGCGCGCTCGGACATGCGCTGCGACAGTTCCTGAATGGTGATGGTTTCCGGCAGAACCACTTCACGCATCACCTTTTCGCGCGGTTCCTGCATCTGGCTGCGGCGGAACTTCTCCTGCCGGCGGCGCATGGCTGCCATCGAACGGCCACGGGCGTTGCCGCCTTCGTCATCCGTGCTGACGGTAGTGACCGTCAGCTTGCCGCGACGGCGCTCGTCCTCTGTCTTCGGGCGGGCCGGCGGCTTGGCCGGAATGGCGGCCGGTGCCTTGCCGCGGTTGGCGAGACCACCACGCGGCGGACCGCGATCCTCGTCGTCCTCCCCACCGGGACGCCGGCCACGCGGGAAGCCGGGAGCCGGCGCGGCGGGCTGCGGGCGTGCATCGGGCGTGCGTGCGGCGGCAGGACGCGCAGCGGCCGGTGCCGCTGCTGCCGGAGCGGGAGCCTCTTCTTCGGGTTCCTCGACGGGAGCAGGTTCGGCGGCGCGGCGTGCTGCTTCGGCAGCCTCTTCGGCCCTCCGGCGCTCCTCTTCCACCTTGCGGCGAGCCTCTTCCTCGGCGCGCTGCTTGGCTTCCACGACTTCCCGTGCCTGGGCTTCGACGAGCGCCCGGCGACGGGCCTCCATTTCGCCGGCGGAGAGGTCGTGCAGGACGTTGACGCGCTGCCGTTCGGGCTGGCGCGGCTGTGCCGGGGCAGGTGCGGACGGGC
>DASUPM010000039.1:0-2759 GCA_036281095.1 Pseudorhizobium sp. | reverse complement strand
GGCTGGATCCAGTTTTCGAAAAAGCGGAATATCGACCTGATCATCGCCCCGATATAGGCTGCTTCGAAGGAGCGGCAAAGGGCAAGGCGGCCTGCAATCGCGCCGCGGTTGGAATCTCCCGAACAGGATCGGCAACCGAATCTGCCGATCCTTTATGCTGACGGGGGGCAGAACCGGAACCGCCGGAAGGCGCGGCCCGGCGTCCGGACTATTCGGCTGCGACCTCGTCCCCGTCATGACCACCCAGGAATCCGCCGGACTGGCGGCTCCAGAGATCCGCGTAGATCCCGCCCGACGCAGCCAGTTCCTGATGTGTGCCCGTCTCGATGATCCGGCCCTTGTCGAGCACGATCAGCCGATCCATCTCGGTCAGTGTCGACAGGCGGTGGGCAATGGCGATCACCGTCTTGCCCTCCATCAGCGCAAAGAGGTTTTCCTGGATCGCCGCTTCCACTTCGGAATCCAGGGCCGAAGTGGCCTCATCCAGCACCAGGATCGGCGCGTCCTTGAGGAAGACGCGTGCGATGGCGATCCGCTGCCGCTGCCCGCCCGAGAGCTTGACGCCCCGCTCGCCGACATGAGCATCGAGACCGCTGCGGCCCTGCATGTCGGAGAGCCCCTGGATGAACTCCCAGGCATTCGCCCGCTTCGCCGCCTCGATCACCTCCGCATCGCTCGCCTCCGGCTTGCCATAGGCGATGTTATCGCGGATCGACCGGTGCAGGAGCGAGGTGTCCTGGGTTACCACCCCCACCAGTGCCCGAAGGCTTTCCTGCGAAACGGTCGCGATGTCCTGCCCGTCGATCGTGATCCGGCCGGCCTCCAGGTCGTAGAACCGGAGAAGCAGGTTCATCAGCGTTGTCTTGCCGGCGCCGGATCGGCCGACCAGCCCGACCTTCTCACCGGCCCCGATGTCGAGCGTCAGATCCTCGATCACGCCCTTTGCCTTGCCGTAGTGGAAGCGGACGTGTTCGTAGCGGATATGCCCCCTCTTCGTCTCAAGCGGCGCGGCTGCCGGAGCATCCGTCACCTCGTGCGGCTTCGTCATCATCGACATGCCGTCATAGACGGTGCCGATGGCTTCGAAGAGCGCGGAGACCTCCCACATGATCCATTGCGACATGCCGTTGATGCGCATCGCAAGGCCGATCGCCACCGCGACGGATCCGACGGAGACCTGGCCGGTCAGCCAGAAGGTGATGCTGGCGGCCGCGACGGCAAAGACCGTCAGCGCGTTGTTGATATCGACGCAGATGTTGAGCAGCGATATCTGCCGCATCTGCCGGTGGACTGTTCCAAGGAACTCGTCCATCCCTTCCCGGGCATAGCTCTCCTCACGGCCCGCATGGGAGAAGAGCTTGACGGTGCCGATGTTCGTGTAGCTGTCGACGATCCTGCCGGTCATCATCGAGCGCGCATCGGCCTGCTCGCTCGACAGCTTCCTGAGCTTCGGGATGAAGTGCCACAGGATCAGGCTGTAGAAGACGAACCATGCCACGAGCGGCACCACCAGCCGCCAATCGACCGCGATCACCAGCGCCAGCATGGAGATGAAGAAGCTGATCGCATAGACGAAGACGTCGATGATCTTCATCACCGTCTCGCGAATGGCGAGCGAGGTCTGCATCACCTTGGTCGAGACGCGCCCGGCGAACTCGTTGGCGAAGAAGGTCATCGAGTGACGCAGCAGGAAGCGGTGCATCTGCCACCGCGCGATCATCGGGAAGTTCCCGGCCAGCACCTGATGCATGGTCATCGTGTGGATGGCGCCGGTGACCGGCAGAACCAGGAGCAGGACGGCAGCCATCCATGCAAGCCGGCCCCCCTCCTGCTGCAGGAAGCTTGCCCTGTCCGCATTCGACAGCCAATCGACGATGTTGCCGAGAAACTGGTAGAGGAAGACCTCGGCCACCGCGATGACCATCGAGCATATGCCGAGCAACAGCAGCCAGGGCGCCGTCGGTCTTGTATAGTGCCAGCAGAAGGCGAACAGCCCGGCGGGCGGAAGACGGGGCGGGTCGGCGGGATAAGGATCGACGCGCCGTTCGAACCACGAAAACATAAGTGATCTCCACAAGGCGGCATTCCGGCTGCATCGGCAAAGGCCGCAGCCTCGGAAAACCGAAAAACGGGAAAACGAGGCCATAGCTGGCCGCGTGCGTAATCTGGAAAAGGGAAAATGCGGAAGTCCGCGGAACGCCTAGCTGGAAGCGGATCGAACCCGAGCCAGAAGGCAGATGCGCACGGCAATATCCATGTAGGCCTCCTGAGGCTGGCGTTGAAGACGGTCGTTTGTATCGCCGATCGGCCGGTTTGGGAAGGGCAAAACGCCGCAGCAGGCCCGAGCGTCCCCACCGTCCGCGGCTGTGACCTGTTCGTCACAGCCCTCGGAAACGGCTAAGAGCTTTGACCGCGAGCGGCCGATTGACTAAGCGGAAATGATGTCGGATCTTCAAATAGCCCTTTATCAGCCTGATATCCCCGGAAATACCGGGACGATCCTGCGGTTGTCGGCCTGTCTCGGACTGACGGTCCACATCATAGAGCCGGCCGGCTTCGATATCTCCGACCGCAATCTCAGGCGGGCGGGCATGGACTATCTGGCAAGCGTCGCGCTGGTCCGGCATGTCGACTGGCATGCCTTCGACGCCTGGCGCACCACAGATGGCCGCCGCCTCGTGCTTGCATCGACCAAGGCAGCGCTTTCCTACGTCGATCACCAGTTCCGCGCCGATGACGTCCTTCTGTTCGGACGTGAA
>DASUPM010000038.1:0-2213 GCA_036281095.1 Pseudorhizobium sp. | reverse complement strand
CCGGTCGTCCCGGACCCGTCGTCGTCGATATTCCGAAGGACGTGCAGTTCGCCACCGGCACCTACACCGCGCCCGGTGAAGCTCAGGCCAGCAAGAGCTACAGGCCGAAGGTACAGGGCGACCTCAATGCCATCCAGGCGGCTGTCGAACTGATGGCGAATGCAAAGCGACCGGTCCTTTATACCGGCGGCGGCGTCGTCAATTCCGGTCCCGAGGCGTCGCGGCTCCTGCGGGAGCTGGTGGAGCTGACCGGCTTTCCGATCACCTCGACCCTGATGGGACTGGGCGCCTATCCGGCATCCGGCAGGAACTGGCTCGGCATGCTCGGCATGCACGGTTCGTACGAAGCGAACATGGCGATGCACGACTGTGACGTCATGGTCTGCATCGGCGCGCGCTTCGACGACCGAATCACAGGCCGGCTGAACGCGTTCTCGCCGAACTCGCGCAAGGTCCACATCGATATCGACCCTTCGTCCATCAACAAGAACGTCCGCGTCGACGTGCCGATCCTCGGCGATATCGGCCATGTTCTCGAAGACATGGTCCGCCTGTGGCGGGCGTTGCCGAAGAAGCCGGAAAAGGGCCAGACGCAGGAATGGTGGAGCAATATCGAGCGCTGGCGGGCGCGCAATTCCTTTGCTTACAAGCCGTCCAACGACGTCATCATGCCGCAATACGCGATCCAGCGGCTCTATGAGCTGTCTAAAGGTCGCGACACCTACATCACCACCGAAGTCGGCCAGCACCAGATGTGGGCGGCGCAGTTCTTCGGCTTCGAGGAGCCGAACCATTGGCTGACATCGGGTGGTCTCGGCACGATGGGCTATGGCCTTCCGGCTGCGGTCGGAGTGCAGGTTGCCCATCCGGATGCGCTGGTCATCGACATCGCAGGCGACGCGTCGATCCAGATGTGCATCCAGGAGATGTCCTGCGCCATCCAGTACAATCTCCCGGTCAAGATCTTCATCCTGAACAACCAGTATATGGGCATGGTGCGCCAGTGGCAGCAGCTTCTGCACGGTAACCGGCTGTCGAACTCCTACACCGAAGCGATGCCTGACTTCGTCAAGCTGGCGGAAGCCTACGGCGCCGTCGGCATGTACTGCGGCGACCCGAAGGAACTGGACGAAAAGATCGAGGAGATGATCGCGGTGAAGAAGCCGGTCATCTTCGACTGCCGCGTTGCGAACCTCGCCAACTGCTTCCCGATGATCCCTTCCGGCAAGGCGCATAACGAGATGTTGCTGCCGGACGAAGCGACGGACGAAGCGGTCGCCAATGCCATCGACGCCAAGGGCCGGCAGCTCGTTTGAGCGGCAGCTTGTTAAAGCCACTTCTGAAGTAACGGACGCAAGATCATGAATGCTCATCAACTCCCGACCGGCTCGGCCTATTTCATCGCTCCGGAAACGGCGAAGGCCGAGAACCATACGCTTTCCATTCTCGTCAGCAACGAGCCGGGCGTGCTCGCCCGCGTCATCGGCCTCTTTTCCGGGCGCGGCTACAATATCGAGAGCCTGACGGTTTCCGAGACCGAGCACGAGGCACACCTCTCGCGGATCACCATCGTCACGCGGGGTACGCCCTCGGTGCTGGAGCAGATCAAGGCGCAGTTGGAGCGCATCGTGCCGGTGCATCGCGTGGTCGATCTGACGGTGCGCGCGCGCGATCTCGGGCAGGAACGGCCGATCGAGCGCGAGGTGGCGCTGATCAAGGTGGTCGGCTCCGGCGAACACCGGGCGGAGACACTGCGCCTCGCGGACGCCTTCCAGGCCAAGGTGGTGGATGCGACGGTGGAGCATTTCATCCTGGAGATGACCGGCAAGTCCTCCAAGATCGACCAGTTCGTGGCGATCCTGAAGCCGCTCGGCCTGATCGAGATCTGCCGCACGGGCATCGCGGCGATGAACCGCGGCCCGCAGGGGATGTGATCAGATCATCTCAAGCGACGTCGGTCGGTCGGGAGGCGGGAAGGCTGCGTCGAGGGCTTCGAGATCCTGGTCGGTGAGTTCGATCACTGCGGACTCGCGGTTTTCCGCAACGCGCGTCGCGTGGGACGATTTCGGGATGGCGATGACGCCGTCCCGCTCCAGCAGGAAGGCCAGCGCCACCTGCGCCGGCGTCGCCTGATAGGCCTTGGCGATGTGTATCAGGGCATCGTTCCGCACGAGGCTTCCCTGTTCGATCGGAGAATAGGCCATGACGGCGAT
>DASUPM010000037.1:0-2716 GCA_036281095.1 Pseudorhizobium sp. | reverse complement strand
ACAGATCGACGCCTGCTTCATCGAGGAGAGCCAGCGCTTCCCCCGCGAAGGCGTCCGTTCCGACGGCTCCGACCATGCGCACCTCGCTTCCGGCCCGTCGTGCTGCGAGCGCCTGGTTTGCGCCCTTGCCGCCGGCGGCTGTCGAGAAGCCGGTACCCGCGACGGTTTCGCCCGGTTCTGGAAGACGCACGGTTGTCGCGATGAGATCCATGTTGATGGAGCCGAAAACGGAGATCATGCTGCGCTGCCTTCGATTGTGACGTCGGCGGCGACACTGCCCGAGCGGCTCACTCTTCGTCAACCACCCTGAGCTTCAGGAGTCCTGTTCGGCTTTCCGCCATTCGAGGCTGGCTGATTTGCTCCGTCGGCGAGGCCGCGACCGTGCTTTCCAGTTCCAGCGTTTCGATCTTGGCCCCGCGCCGCGTCAGTTTCTCCGACGAGGTGAGGATCTGCTCCACGTCACGCTGCGCGGCAAGAAAATGACCTTGCAGCTTGCGTGTCCGGTCGTCGAGGCGTCCGAGATCCTCCATCAGAAGCGCCACTTCCCCTTGGATAAGGTGTGCCTGTTCGCGCATCCGCTGGTCCTTCAGGACCGCCTGGATGACCTGGATGGACAGCATGAGCAGAGAGGGCGAGACGATCACGACCCGCGACCGCTGCGCCTTCTGGACCACCGCATCGAAATGCTCGTGGATTTCGGCGAAGATGGATTCTGACGGCACGAACAGGAAAGCCATCTCCTGCGTCTCGCCACCGATCAGGTACTTCTCCGCGATATCGCGGATATGCACCTCCAGGTCGCGGCGGAATTGGGTACCGGCAGCCTTGCGTGCTTCCGGTGCGGCTGCGTCCCGGAAGGCGTTCCATGCTTCCAGCGGGAACTTCGCGTCGATCACCAGCGGCGGTGCGCCGTTCGGCATCCTGACGACGCAGTCGGGACGCTTGCCGTTGGAGAGTTGCGCCTGGAACTCGTAGGCGCCCATCGGAAGGCCGTCGGCGATGATCGCTTCCATCCGCCCCTGCCCGAATGCGCCGCGGGTCTGCTTGTTGGAAAGGATCGCCTGCAGTCCCACGACATCCTTTGCGAGGCTCTGGATGTTGTTCTGCGCCGCGTCGATGACGGCGAGCCTTTCCTGAAGCAGCCGCAGGTTCTCGTGCGTCGTCTTCGTCTGTTCGGTGATCGTGCTGCCGAGGCGCTGGCTCATCCCGTCCAGCCGCTGGTTCACCGTCTGGTTCAGGTCGGCCTGCCGCTGCGACAGCGTCTCGGTCATATGAGAAAGCCGCCCCTGCATTTCGGCCTGGCTGCGCATGAGCTCGATCAGCCGCCCTTCGGCCTGCGTCGCCTGAAGAGCGAGCGTCGCATTCCGCCGGCGGGCTGAGGCGACAGCAAGGGTCGCGGTTCCAAGGAAGATGATCCCGACCAACAGGACGAGCCAGAACGCAGGGGAGCCTGTATCGGCGAGGCCGCCGGGAAGGGAGATGATGCTGTCCATACGCTACCGTAGCAGATATTTCGCAGGCGAAAAGATCAAAAGGTGAACATGATCCCTCTTCCTGCCCCGCTCGGCGAGCCTCTCCTGTTCCATCGGAAAAAAAGATAGGCTATGGGAAGCCATGACGATCAAGCCACTTATCATTCTTCCCGACCCGTTGCTGCGCCAGGTCTCCAAGGCCGTCGAGCAGGTGGATTCGGAAATCACGCGTCTTGCCGACGACATGCTGGAAACGATGTACGACGCGCCCGGCATTGGGCTCGCCGCCATCCAGATCGGCGTTCCCCGCCGTATGCTGGTGATAGATGTCTCGCGCGAGGACGAAGAAAACAAGCCGATGGTCTTCATCAACCCGGAGATCGTTGCCTCGTCGGACGAGCGTTCGGTCTACGAGGAAGGCTGCCTTTCCATTCCAGACTACTATGCCGAGGTCGAGCGGCCGGCGACGGTCACGGTCAACTATGTCGATCGCGACGGAAAGCAGCAGGCGATCGAGGCGGATGGGCTGCTCGCCACCTGTCTGCAGCACGAGATCGACCATCTGAACGGGGTCCTCTTCATCGACCACATTTCGCGGCTGAAGCGGGAAATGGTGGTCAAGAAGTTCACCAAGGTCGCCCGGTCAAGAGCGGTGTAGGCCGGCAAGCCTCCCCGCACACGAACCGCATTCGCACAAACGGGACTGCGATGGCACTTCGCATCATCTTCATGGGCACGCCCGAATTTTCCGTTCCGACGCTGCGTGCGTTGAAGGAGGCGGGGCACGATATTGCGGCCGTCTACAGCCAGCCGCCGCGCCCCGGCGGTCGTCGGGGGCTCGACCTGCAGAAGTCTCCCGTGCATCAGGCCGCAGAACGCCTGGGAATCCCGGTTTTCACGCCGCTCAACTTCAAGGACGAGGCGGAGCGCGCGCATTTTCGTTCGCTGAATGCCGATGTCGCCGTGGTGGTCGCCTACGGGCTGCTCTTGCCCGAAGCAATCCTCAACGGCACGCGGCTCGGCTGCTACAACGGCCATGCCTCGCTTCTGCCGCGCTGGCGGGGTGCTGCACCCATCCAGCGGGCGATCATGGCCGGCGACCGGAAGACCGGCATGATGGTCATGAAGATGGAAAAGGGTCTGGACACCGGTCCCGTGGCGCTCACTTGCGAGGTCGAGATCGGCGAGAACGCGACGGCAGGCGAGTTGCATGACCGGCTGATGCTCGTTGGCGCCCGCGCCAT
>DASUPM010000036.1:0-3765 GCA_036281095.1 Pseudorhizobium sp. | reverse complement strand
GAAGCCCGAGTCCTTGGTGGCATTGTAGGCTTCCATCGTCACCGGCAGATAACCGGAGACCTGGTGCAGTCGGGCCTGGATTTCGGTCTGCGACAGGAAGTTGAAGAACTCGGCAATGCCCTTGTACTCCTCGTCCGACTTGCCGCCGAAGACCCAGAGGCTGGCGCCCCCGGGTATCGTGTTCTGCGGACGGCCTTCCCCTTCGTAATAGGGAAGCTGGCCGATGCCGTAGTTGAGGCCGCTCTTGACGATGTCACCGAGACCGCCGGAGGATTCCGTCAGGATTCCGCACTCGCCTGAGAGGAACAGCTGCTTGGCTTCCGATGTCCGGCCGCCGTAGCGGAAGACACCTTCCTTGGCGAGGTCGGCAATCGACTGGAAGTGCTCCACGAACTGCGGCGCGTTGAACTTCAGCTCCACATTGGTGTCCGCCAGGCCGTTTTCATGCGTCGCATAGGAGAGGTTGTTCCATGCGGAAAAATTCTCGGTCTGGATCCAGGTCAGCCAGGTCGAGGTGTAGCCGCATTCAGCAGCACCGCTCGACTTGATCTTGCGGGCGGCTTCCCAGACCTCCGGCCATGTCTTCGGCGGGTTGTCGACATCGAGGCCCGCCTTCTCGAAGACATCCTTGTTGTAATAGAGGATCGGCGAGGACGAGTTGTAGGGGAAGGACAGCATGGTGCCGTCGGGCTTGGAATAATAGGCGACGATGCCCGGCAGATAGCGCGACTTGTCGAAGGTGTAGCCGCCCTTTTCCAGAACCTCGGCCACCGGGACGACCGCGCCCTCGGCGCCCATCATCACGCCGGTGCCGACGTCGAACACCTGGATGATCGCCGGCGCCTGCTTCGCGCGGAACGCGGCGATGCCGGCGTTCAGCGCTTCCGGGTAAGTCCCCTTGAAGACGGGAACGATCTTGTACTCGCTCTGCTTCTCGTTGAACTCCTTGGCGAGCGTATCGACCACCTCGTTGTTGGCGCCGGTCATGGCATGCCACCATTGCAGTTCGGTGACCGCGAGCGCGCTCGACGCCCAAAGAAGCGACGTTGTCACCGCGATTGTCGAAGCGAAAAGTGTCTTCATCAGTATTTTCCTCCCTTTCGATGATATAAGCTGGATACTCTCGATCCTCTTCCCTTGCGCCCTCCGGAAAGAGCTACTGGCGCATTGGAATTTCCTCGGCCCAGGCCGTCCCGCTGATCCGTTGCAGGTCCTCAATAGCGCCGGGGCCAGCCGCCAGAACAGGCGCGCCTTTGGTCAAGCTCTCTCCGTCCACAGGAAAGGGCAAAAACCAGCCGCCTGCTTCCTGCACGAGACAATAGCCCGCGAGGCAGTCCCATGCGTGCATGTACGGCTCATAGTATCCCACGAGCCGGCCAGCGGCGACATAGGCCAGCATCAGCGCACCGGAACCCAGCCGAACGAAATTGCCTCCACCTTCGAGGACATCCTCGACGATCTTGCCCACGGAGGCCGGTGTGACGTGATGATTGGCGCCGATGCCGGTTACCGCGTTGCGGATCGTTTTCTTGCCATCGAGCACAAGGGGCTTGCCATTGAGCCTGGCACCCTGTCCGGTCGCCGCCGAATAGATTTCATTGTGGCATGGAACGCAGATCACGCCGACGACCGGCAGTTTCTCGTGCAGCACGGCGATGGATACGCACCAATTCGGCATGCCGTTGACGAAGGGACTGGTACCGTCGATCGGATCGACGACCCATGTATAGCCGGAGGTTCCGGTGGTCAGACCCGTCTCCTCGCCCAGGAAGCCGTCCTCTGGAAAGACCTCGGCGATCTGCTTGCGGATCAGGCTTTCAACCTCACGGTCGGCGATGGAAACCACGTCCTGCGGGTCGCCCTTCGTTTCGACGACAAGGCTTTCCCGGTTGTTGAAATAGTCCAAAGCGGCCATTCCGGCCTCTCTGGCTGCTTGTTGTGCCAGCTCATGGCGATCCCTGATTTGCCGCTCTTGCATGCCCATGAAGGTCCTGATCCTTGTTGTCGGCGAGTTCTTATTCCGCAATGATTGCTATGCCGCGATCCTTGAAGCCGATAGCGACCTGCGTGCCGGGGGAGAGGGGACGATCGACCGATGATGGATCGACGATGAACAACCTCCCGCCGCTCGTTTCCGCTTCGTATTCGATATGATCTCCGAGAAAGGCCGCGTGGCTGATGCGGCCCGGAAATGCGGCGGCCTCGGCAGGCTCGACCGTGATCGCGCTCGGCCTGACGGCCAGCTTGCCCAGTCCCGGCCTGGCACCCCGTGATGGCACCATATGTTTCAGCCCCTCGACACAGACCGTGGCATGCGTGCCGGAAACGTCAATGACGTCGCAAGGCACGACATTGGCCTCCCCGATGAAATCGGCGATGAAGGAGGAGGCAGGAGCTTCGTAAAGATCGCGCGGCGTGCCCTCCTGGGCGATCTCGCCATCCTTCATCACGACGATGCGGTCGGAGACCGCGAGGGCCTCGTCCTGATCGTGGGTAACATAGACCGCGGTGAATCCAAGGCGCTGCTGCAATTCCCGGATTTCCGTGCGAACCCGCCGGCGGAGCCGCGAGTCGAGATTGGAAAGCGGTTCGTCGAGCAGCAGGACCTGCGGTTCGAGCACGAGTGCACGAGCCACGGCGACGCGCTGCTGCTGGCCGCCGGAAAGCTCGGCGGGCAGACGGTGCCCCATGCCGGAAAGGCCGACGAGCTCAAGACCATGCTCTGCCTTTTCCCGCGCTTCCTTCTTTGCAAGGCCCGAGGATTCGAGACCGTAGGCGACGTTGGCGAGCGAGTTCATGTGGGGAAAAAGGGCGTAGGACTGGAAGACCATCGAGACATCCCGCTCGTTGGCAGGCAGCATGGTGACGTCCTTGCCGCCGATGAGGATGCGTCCGGAGGTCGGGTGCTCGAGACCCGCAAGCATCCGCAGTGTCGTCGTCTTGCCGCACCCGGATGGACCGAGCAACGTCACCAGCGTGCCAGGCTCCACCGTCAGCGAAAGATCATGGATCGCGACGAACGCGCCGAAGGTCTTGCGGACATTCTGGAAGACGACGGAACCGGAACTGCGGGTCATGCGGTTCTCTCCTCGTGGAAGGCTGCGGCGGGCTTGGCGACCATGCGGGACAAGCGGTTCTCGCGTCTCAACCGACGTTCGCCCACAAGAAGCTGGAAGCCTACGATGACGGTGATCATCACGACGATCAGCATTGACGAATAGGCGATTGCCACGCCGTACTCGCCGTTCTCCACGAGGCCGACGATGTATGAGGTCGCCATGTTGTATTGGGCGCTTACCAGGAAGACGACGGCGCTGATCGATGTGATGGCCCGGACGAAGGAGTAGACGAGCGCTGCCGTAATGGCTGGCCGGAGAAGCGGAAGGATGACTTTGCGGATCGTGCGGAAGCTTGTGGCACGCAACGTCATGGACGCTTCGTCCAGGCTCTTGTCCAACTGGCTCATGGCAGCAATCCCGCCCCTTACGCCGACCGGCATGTTGCGGAAGACGAAGCAGGCGATCAGGATCAGCGCGGTTCCGGTCATCTCCAGCGGTGGCAGATTGAAAGCCATGATGTAACTGATGCCTATCACGGTGCCGGGGATGGCGAAGCTCATCATCAGCGCGAACTCGAACACCTCCCGACCGGCAAACTTCTGCCGGACGACGACATAGGCCGTCGCGAGACCGACGGCGGCGGTAAGCGGCGCGGAGATCAGCGCGATCTGCATGGTGGTCCAGAAGGAGTTCCACGCCACCCCCG
>DASUPM010000035.1:0-15164 GCA_036281095.1 Pseudorhizobium sp. | reverse complement strand
AGTTGAACGATTCCGGCGCAAAGGCGATCTTCGTTCTGGAGAACTTCGCCCATACCGTCCAGCAGGTTGCGGCAAAGACGAGCCTGAAACACATCGTCGTGACCGCCATGGGCGACATGCTGGGCTTCAAGGGCCACATCGTGAACCTTGTGGTGCGCAAGGTGAAGAAGCTGGTCCCGGCATGGTTCCTCCCCTCCGCAGTCCAGTTCAAGGCGGTACTTGCCGAGGGCGTGAAGCATTCGCTGAAGCCCGTGGACCTGACACCCGACGACATTGCCTTCCTGCAGTATACGGGCGGGACGACGGGAGTCTCGAAGGGCGCCACCCTGACCCATGCGAACCTCATCGCGAACAAGATGCAGATCTCGATGTGGCTCGATGCGGCCTTCGAGAACCGGCAGCGGCCCGAGGTGCTGAACTTCATCTGTGCGCTGCCGCTCTACCACATCTTCGCCCTGACCGTGAATTCGCTGATGGGGGTCGCCATGGGCGGGCACAACATCCTGATCGCCAATCCGCGCGATATCCCCGCCTTCATCAAGGAACTGCAGAAGCACAAGGCGCATGTCTTTCCGGGGCTCAACACGCTGTTCAACGCCCTGATGAACAACCCGGATTTCGGGAAGGTGGATTTCTCTTCCCTGATCCTGGCGCTCGGCGGCGGCATGGCGGTGCAGCGCCCCGTGGCGGAACGCTGGCAGGCGCTGACGGGTACCGCCATCACTGAAGGCTACGGGCTTTCCGAAACCTCGCCGGTCGCCACGGCAAACCGCTTCGACAGCCAGGAGTTCACCGGCATGATCGGTCTGCCGCTGCCGTCGACGGAGATTTCCATCCGCGACGAGGAGGGCAAGGCACTTCCGCTGGGCGAGGTTGGAGAGATCTGCATCCGCGGCCCGCAGGTGATGGCGGGCTACTGGCAGCGCCCGGACGAAACCGCAAAGGTGATGACCGAGGACGGTTTCTTCCGCTCCGGCGACATGGGCTACATGGACGAACGCGGCTATACGAAGATCGTCGACCGAAAGAAGGACATGATCCTCGTCTCGGGCTTCAATGTCTATCCGAACGAAGTGGAAGAGGTGGCGGCGATGCATCCGGGCGTGCTGGAATGCGCCGCGATCGGCTTGCCCGACCCGCACTCGGGCGAGGTGGTCAAGCTCTTCGTCGTCCGCAAGGATCTAAACCTGACGGAGGAGGCCCTCAAGGAGCATTGCGCCGCCAACCTGACCGGTTATAAGCGGCCGCGGCTCATCGAGTTCCGCAACGAGCTTCCGAAGTCGAACGTCGGCAAGATCCTGCGGCGCGAACTGCGCGGCTGAGAGGGGCGCAACGCGGCTTGATTTGGAAGTGAAAGCTTATAGGTTCCCGTGCATCCCTCCCCTGGATCACGAGGAACATCCATGCAGGCCATCGTCAAAGACCTGAAGAACACCGCCGCTTCCACGAACGCCACCGATATCCGTGCGGCCTTCGCTGCCGATGCCGACCGGTTTGCGCGCTACAGCGTCAGCAACGGCGACCTGCTGATGGATTTTTCCAAGACCGCGGTCAACGAACAGGTGATGGCCCTGCTCGATAAACTGGCGCAGGAAGCGGGCGTAGCGGCAAAGCGGGACGCGATGTTCGCAGGCGAGGCCATCAACTTCACCGAAGGCCGGGCCGTTCTGCACACGGCGCTGCGCAACCGCCCCAACACTCCGGTGCTGGTCGACGGCAAGGACGTGATGCCGGACGTCAACGCCGTGCTCGACGCGATGGGCAGGTTCGCGGACGGCATCCGCTCCGGCACGTTGCGGGGGGCGACCGGCAAGACGATCACCGACGTCGTCAACATCGGCATCGGCGGTTCCGATCTCGGGCCGGTGATGGCGACGCTGGCGCTGGCACCGTTCCATGACGGGCCGCGTGCGCATTTCGTCTCCAACGTCGACGGCGCGCATATCGCCGACACGCTGAAGCTGCTCGATGCCGAAACGACGCTCTTCATCATCGCGTCCAAGACCTTCACCACCATCGAGACCATGACCAACGCCGCCTCGGCGCGCACATTCATCGCGGAAAAGCTCGGCGAGGCCGCGGTGAAGCATCACTTCGCCGCCGTCTCCACGGCGCTCGACAAGGTGGCTGCCTTCGGCATCGAGAGCGACCGGATCTTCGGCTTCTGGGACTGGGTCGGCGGGCGTTATTCCATCTGGTCGGCCATCGGCCTGCCGCTGATGATCGCGATCGGGCGAGAGAACTTCGGCCGCTTCCTCGACGGCGCACACGCGATGGACCGGCATTTTTGCGAGGCGCCGGTGCGCGAAAACCTGCCGATGCTGCTCGGCCTCATCGGCTTCTATCACCGCAACGTGCTGGGCTATCCCTCGCGCGCCATCCTGCCCTACGACCAGCGGCTCCTGCGCTTTCCCGCCTACTTGCAGCAACTCGACATGGAATCGAACGGCAAGGGCGTGACCGTCGACGGCACGTCGGTGGACGGCCAGTCAGGCCCCGTCGTCTGGGGCGAACCCGGCACCAACGGCCAGCACGCCTTCTACCAGCTCATCCACCAGGGCACGAGCATCATCCCTGCCGAGTTCATGATCGCCGCGAACGGCTTCGAGCCGCATCTTCGCCACCAGCACCAACTGCTGATCGCCAACTGCCTGGCGCAATCGGAGGCGCTGATGAAGGGCCGGACGCTGGCCGAGGCGAAGGCGCAACTGACGTCCAAGGGGACCGACGATGCCAAGGCGAATTTCATCGCCCCCCATCGCGTCTTTCAGGGCAACCGGCCCTCGATCACCTTCGTCTACGACCAGCTTACGCCGTTCGCGCTTGGTCGCCTGATCGCGCTCTACGAGCACCGCGTCTTCGTCGAAGGCGTGCTCTTCCGGATCAACTCCTTCGACCAATGGGGCGTGGAACTCGGCAAGGAGCTCGCCACGGGGCTGCTGCCGGTGGTGGAAGGCAAGGAGAGCGCCGAAGGGCACGACTCATCGACGCAGGGGCTGGTAGAGGCGCTGGCGGGGCTGAGGAAGTAAGCCGCGGCTTTTCCTTCACCCGAGAAAGGCTTTCCCTGTCGAGGGAAAGCCGCTCTGAAACCTAAAGCCCGATCTCATGCGCGAAGGGCGGATTGGCGCCGGCGCGCGAGACGGTAACTGCGGCAGCCTTTGCACCGAGTGCCAGCGCCCGTCTGACCTGATCCTCGGTCAGCGCGGCGATCTTCTCCTTCGTCAGCAGGTCCTGCATCTTGAACGAGGCGAGAATGCCGGCGTCAAAGGTGTCGCCGGCGCCGACGGTATCCACTACCTTTACCCGCTCGCTGGCGACCGAGACCTTGAAGCGGGCGGTATAGGCCGTCGCGCCTTCCGCGCCGCGGGTGAGGACGACCAGCCGGGCGCCCTGCCCCAGCCAGTACGTCGCTCGCGCGTCGTCGTCTCCTTCGAGACCGAACCATTCGAGATCCTCGTCGGAGAACTTGATGATGTCCGACATCGCCGCCATGCGGGCGACGCGGTCGATGTGCTTCTGTTTGTCCCTGATGAAGCCGGGCCGGATATTGGGATCGAAGGAGATGACCCGCCTCTGATGCTCGCGCGCCATCAGCGCCTCATAGGTGGAGCCGCAGGGCTCGGGAATCAGGCTGATGGCGCCGAAGTGCAGCGCCTCGCAATCATTACCGAGCGCCGGCAAGTCGGCTTCTGTGATCATTCGCCCGGCGGTGCCTTCGTCGTAGAAGGCATAGCTCGCCTGCCCGTCCACGAGCTTCACGAAGGCGATCGTGGTCGGCCGAGCGGAAATGGCGGCAAAGCTGAAATCGACGTTGCTGGCGGCAAGCGTCTCGCGCAGGATGTCACCCATCATGTCATCCGAGAGGCCGGTGAAGAAGCCGGTCGGCTGGCCGAGGCGGCCCAGCGCGACGGCGGTGTTGAAGACGGCGCCACCGGCATAGGGGGCGAACCCCTTCTCGCCGAGCGTCGTTTCCCGCGGAAGCATATCGATCAGCGCTTCACCGCAGCAGACAATCATCACAATCCTCCCAGACAGACTGCCCTTGGCTTACGCGAGCTTTTGTCAATTGACTAGAGCGAAAGCTCACTCACTCCGCCATTGCGGCCGGACCAGGCAAGCGGCGCGTCGAGGAAAGCTTCCACCTCGCCGAGCGTCTTGTCGTCGAAGAGCTTTTCGGCGCGGGCAACCGCCAGGACGTTCCTCCAGGTGGCGATGTGGTGCAGTCTGACGCTGCCGTTCGAGAAGCGCGCCTGCGCCTCCGGGAAGATATCATAGAAGAAGAGCGCGATGCCGTGATCGACCGTGCCTCCCGCGGCCCGGACGGCATCGATGAACCTGAACATGCTGCCGCCGGCGGTCGTCAGGTCCTCGATGACCAGAACGCGCGCGCCTTCCGGCATGTGGCCTTCGATCTGCGCATTCCGGCCGTGGCCTTTCGGCGCCTTGCGCACATAGATCATCGGCAGGCCGAGGCGTTCCGCCAGGAAGGCGGCGAAGGGGATGCCCGCCGTCTCTCCGCCGGCCACGCAATCGAATTTTTCGAAGCCCGCGTCGCGCATGACCGTCGCGGCTGCGAAATCCATGATGGTCGAGCGGACGCGCGGAAAGGAGATGAGCTTGCGGCAGTCGATATAGACCGGGCTCATCATCCCGGAAGAAAGCTTATAGGGCTTGTCGGCGGAAAAATGCACCGCCTTGATCTCCCACAGCATCTTCGCCATCAATTCGGCCATGACGGCGGGATCCGGAAAACTCGTGTGCATCATGCTGCCGCTCCTGGGTGGGCGTTTCGTTGGAAGCGCCATAGCAGCAAGCGGAGAGCGATGCCAGCGGATCATCCGGGCCCGGCGGGCGTCGATCCCCGCTTCTAGCGGACCTTCCAGTGGAGCGGGAACATCGGGTCGAAGACCGTGACCGGCCCGGCGCCGGTATCGCATTTCGGCGGATAGCTCACCGGTTCCTCCTGCCTGACGAGCGTGATCGTCTCGTCATTGGGAGGAAGCCCGTACCAGGCCGGACCGTTGAGGGAGGTGAAGGCCTCGAGGCGGTCGAGCGCACCCTCCTCCTCGAAGACATGGGCAAGGCAGCTCATCGTGTTGGGGGCGGTATAGATGCCGGCGCAGCCGCAGCCGCATTCCTTCAGCGGGTCCACATGCGGGGCGGAATCCGTGCCGAGGAAGAAACGCCTGTCGCCGGAGGTCGCCGCTGCCCGGAGCGCCAGGCGGTGGTTCTCCCGCTTGGCAACCGGCAGGCAATAATAATGAGGCCGGATGCCGCCCACCAGGATGGCATTGCGATTGATGATCAGGTGATGCGTGGTGATGGTGCCGGCGAGGTTGCCCGACGACGACAGGATGTAATCCACGCCATCCTTCGTCGTGACGTGCTCCATCGTCACCTTCAGTTCCGGCAGGCGCCTGCGCAGCGGATCGAGCACGGTCTCGATAAAGACCGCCTCGCGATCGAAGATGTCCACCTCAGGCGTCGTCACCTCGCCATGCACGCAGAGCGGCAGGCCGATCTCGGCCATGCGCTCCAGTACCGGCATCGCATTGTCGATATTGCGCACGCCACCGTGCGAATTGGTCGTGGCGCCTGCGGGATAGAGCTTGACCGCCGTGATTAGGCCGCTCGCCTTGCCGGCGGCGACATCGTCCGGATCGGTGCCTTCGGTCAGGTAGAGGGTCATCAGCGGCTGAAAGCGGTCACCCGGGGGAACGGCGGCGATGATGCGCTGCCGATAAGCTTCCGCATCCGCAGTCGTGACCACCGGCGGAACGAGGTTCGGCATGATGATGGCGCGTGCGAAGTCACGGGTCGTGTCGCCGATGACGCCCTTCAGCACCGCGCCGTCGCGCAGGTGCAGGTGCCAGTCATCGGGGCGGCGGATCGTCAGGGTTTTCATCGGCTAGCCTTCGCGGTCGTCATTGCCGCCCGCATAGCATCAATGGCCGGCGATGAACAATCTCCAACGGGTGTCCCAGTGCACCCGGATCAAAAACGTTCTCGCGAAAAGGTGAAAGGAAAGACCGCGCCATTCAGAATGGATCCAGCCGCGCCAAGGAACCGGACTCCGATTCGAGCGTTCGGTATTCAAAAATGAAGAATAACTGAATCGGAGCGCACAATGAAATCCCGGATATCGAAAGTCAACAGGGGTTTTGCATTTGCCGCCAGCACGGCCGGCTTTCTCCTGACGCTCACCGTTGCTCCCGGCGCGGAAGAGGCGAAGGATATCAATGTTTCCCGCGTCATGCAGGACGAGTGCGACCGTCTCGCCGGCAGCCCGAACGACGACCAGCGGAACACTGCCTATGATGCCGTCGCCGTCGGCTCGATCGACCTCTCTGCCATCGATTCCTGCCGGGTTGCTTTCGAGGCCACCGGCCATCCGCGCTTCGCCTACCAACTGGGCCGCGTGCTGAACCAGGCCGAGGAAATCGATCAGGCCATGACCGCTTACCAGGCCGCCGTGGAGGCGAACTATCCGGCGGCCAAGGTGAATTTCGGCATGCTGATGGGACGTCTCGGCGATGCACAGGCGGAATTCACCATGTACAGCGAGGCCGCGAACAGCGGCAACATGCTGGCCGCCTATAATCTCGGCGTCGCCTATCGCGACGGTCTCGGCACCGAAGCCGACGTCAATCAGGCTCTCCGCTGGTTCGAAAAGGCGGCCGCTGCCGGCGACGACACCGCAGCGTTCAACATTGCGGTAATATACGACGAGGGAACGCTGCTGCCCGCCGACGACCAGACCGCCATCGCCTGGTACGACCTGGCCGTTGCACGCGGCAATGTCGATGCGATGGTGAACCTCGGGATCATGCTCGAGACCGGCGAAGGCATCGAGGCGGATATTCAGCAGGCAGCGGAAATGTATGCCCAGGCTGCCCAGAAGGGCGACCTCTTCGGCGCCAACCGCCTGCTGGCGCTTCAGGAAGCCGGCGCGCTCGCTCCGCCTTCGGCCCTGGCCGAGCGGGACGATGGCATGAAGACGCTGATCCTGAAGGAAGGCGACATGGACCTTCCGGCATCGCCCACCAAGGATATCTAATCTAGGTTCTTGCCAGCGGCCGGGCGTGGCGCGTCATACGTGACGCGTCAGTCCTCCGTCGACGCGGATGTTCTGGCCGGTGATATAGCCTGCCGCGTCGGACAGAAGGAAGGCGGCCGTCTTGGCGATCTCCTCGACATGACCGATCCTCTTCATCGGCACCTTTTCGGCCGTTTCAGGCTTGTGGTCCAGACTGTCGATGAAGCCCGGGAGGATCGCGTTCATCCGAATTCCACTTGCGGCATAGCGATCGGCATAGAGCTTGGTGAAGGCGCCCGCGGCCGCACGATAGGTGCAGGAGACCGGAAAGACCAACGACGGCTCGAACGCCGCAAACGTCGTGATGTTGACGAAGGCGCCGCTTCCCTGCTTCAGCATCACCGGCGTGACCAGCTTCGCCATGCGCACGAGGCTCAGCACCATCATGTCGGAGCCCAGCGCCCAGTCCTCATCCAGTATGTCCAGAAGATCGCCCTTCGGCGGATGACCGGCATGGTTGACCACGGCGTCGATGCGGCCGTAGGCGTTCATCGCCAGATCGAAGATGCCCCGGATATCCTCCGCCTTTTCCGTAACGCCGCGAAACGCGACGCCCCCGAGTTCGGCCGCAAGACGTTCGCAGCTCGCGGAGGGCGACATCAAGGCGAGCCGGTAGCCCTCCGCGTGCAGTTCGCGCGCGATCGCAGCCCCCATCCCCCGTCCACCGCCCGTTATCAGGGCTACCGGTGCCTCGGTTTCTTCGATCATGAATGCTCCTCTCGCCGCGATAGGCTCTGCTCTGCTGCCGATATATCATCAGCATGAGGGGAATGCATACCGAGAACCGGAGCAAGCCGAGTGCCAACGATCGTCCAAGGAGAGATGGTGTACCCGACGGGATAAGTGCCAAGTCCTATGCTATCGTTTGCTGGCAGCGAACAAGTGTACGGCCACCCCGCAACTGCAACGGAGCTTCAACATGGCGATCATACAGGAGGCGCGTTCCCTCCCCTCCCCGTCCCATCCGGAGGAGATCGCATCGACGTTCGATCTGCGCGTCGGCAGGCACATCGTGCTGCGAGGCAGTGCCAGGATAACACCGGCGGGCGTCATCAGTACGGGACTGGCGGTCGCCGCCATGACGTTCGCACTCGGGTATCTTATTTCGTCGACGCGGCGCCGCGGGAGATAGAGGAGACGATTTGGACGGGCGGCGCGCAGCCATACTGGCGGCTCGTGCCAACGCCGTGCCCGTTATGACACGGAGTACGGAGGCTGCAGCAGATTCCGGAAAAACAGGAGAAAATGGCGCACCCGAAGAGATTCGAACTCCTGACCCCCAGATTCGTAGTCTGGTGCTCTATCCAGCTGAGCTACGGGTGCGTTTCGCGAAACAGCGGCGCCGCTTGCGTGGGCGATCCTCTAAAACGTCCGCTTTCCGATTGCAAGCGATTTTCGGCAAGAAAGACAGATTTCCCTGCGGCATCGGTTTGGCCCCGGATGCGAACAGGGCCTCGGCTCATGCACGGACGCGGTAATCTTCCAGAGCCACGGGGCGGTCGGGGATCTCGATGCGGAATTGCGTGCCGGGCCCCGGCTTTTCCACGAGCGCTATCGTGCCGCCGTGCGCCAGGACCAGTTCGCGCGCGATCGCGAGGCCGAGCCCGGTGCCGCCGGAACGCGCCGATCCGCGGAAGGCGGCGAAAAGGTTCTCTCTCGCCTTGCGCGGCATTCCCGGACCCGTATCGTCGATCGTGATGCTCACGACGCTGCCGAGCCGCTGTGCCGTGACGGTTATCCGCCTCACGGTCGCGGCATCTTCCGGATGGAAGGCCGCGAGCGCCTGGGCGGCGTTCCGGCAGATATTGTGGATCACGCGGAAAAGCTGCTCGCTGTCTGCATCGACTTCGAGGTCGGCGGCGATCTGTTCGACGAACTCGATGCCGCTGTCGGGATCGATGGCCAGAATATCACGGACTTCCTGGCAAAGATCGACGAAGCGGACCTGACGGCGCTTCGGCGCCGCCTCCGTCGCCTGACCATAGGACAGCACCTCGTTCGTATAACCCACCGCGCGGTCGATCGTCCGCAGGAGCTTGGGCGCGAAGCTCCTGACCATCGGATCTTCCACATCGACGAGGCGGTCCGACATCAGCTGTGCGGACGAGAGGATGTTGCGCATGTCGTGGTTGATCTTGGACACGGCAAGACCGAGATCGACCAGGTTCTTCTGCTGTTTCAGCGTGCGCTGCAGTTCCACCTGCATGAAAGCGAGATGCCGCCCCGCCACGGCAAGCTCTCCGCCGGCGTCTCGGCCGCGGAAGACCCGCTCCGGATCGTCCGGCCGTTCCGAGAACAATTGCATGTTGCGCGTGAGGTTGCGGATGGGTCGGATCATCATCCGGTTGATGGCGAGGAAGATGAGGACCGCCGTGATGAGGGAAATGAAGAGCGAGAGCGTGAACATGATGCGCGAATAGCGCAGCATGTCCTTCCGCAGCGAGTCGTCCGTCATCACCAGTTCGATGATCATGTCGCTCTCGCCGATCGGCCCGAAGACGCGCATCACCCGCCCGCCGCCGAAGAAGAGCGTGTCCATGGCATCGCGGATAGAGATCAGGAGCGGGACATCTGCCAGATCGTACTGATCATCGACCTGAGGAGGAATATCTTCCGCGGCGAGCAGTCGCGAGGTTCCGTCCTTGCGCAGCGCGATGACCTTGGCGCCGGTCGCCAGCAGGGTCTCGTCCTGCACGCTGCGGGGGAGCTCGGAGGGCTGCAGTCCGTCTATGACGATGCCGGCGGCGGCAGCCGTGTCCAACCGGTCGCGCAGCCAGTTCATCCGCATCCCGGCAAGCGACGGCGCGAAGATGAGAATTTCCGCCAGCATGACGAAAACGACCGTCATCCAGAGAAGACGGCCGGACAGACCGCGAAACAAACCCGGCATCGGCTCGGGTACAGCACGTCCGGGCGATGTGTCCGTCTCTGTGCGGGCCTCACCGCTCATGCGGTTCTCCACCTTCCGAGGCCGCGGGAGACCCGCGGCAGCAATCCAATTCAGCCCCCACACCCTTTTAGCAGCTTTTCCGCTCTGCACAAACAAGGGCCGGAGGCATGGCCTCCGGCCCCGATACGGGACAGTGGTGTCGCCGGTCTCAGAATTCTTCCCAATCCGCTTCCGTCGCTGCCGCCGCCGAGGCGGCGCCGCCGATGCCGAAGGCCTTGGCGATGGCGCCGGTCATGGCGCGCGCCGGCGACACGCGGGCAGGTTCGCTGGACGCTGCCACGGGCCGCGAGGACCGCGCTGCCGGCGCAGGGCGTGCGGCCGCAGCGGACGCGACTTGCCGCGGTGCCGCGGATGGTGCCGCCCGGTTCTCGGCAGCGCCGATATTGAACCGGGTGACCAGGGAGAACAGACCCGCGGCTTCCTGGGAAAGCTTTTGGGTCGCGGCGGAGGTTTCTTCGACCATGGCGGCGTTCTGCTGCGTCACCTGATCCATCTGGTTGATGGCCGTGTTGACCTCGTGAAGACCTGTCGCCTGCTCCTTCGCCGCCACGGCGATGGAATGGATATGATCGTTGATGCGCAGGACCCTGCTCTCGATCTCGGAAAGCGCCTCGCCGGTTTTCTGGACGAGACGAACACCCCCGGCGACTTCTTCGCCCGATTTGGTGATGAGCCCCTTGATGTCCTTGGCCGCCGCCGCCGACCGCTGCGCGAGTTCCCGGACTTCCTGGGCAACCACCGCGAAGCCCTTGCCTGCTTCGCCGGCGCGCGCTGCCTCGACACCGGCATTCAGTGCCAGCAGGTTCGTCTGGAAGGCGATCTCGTCGATGACGTTGGTGATCTGCGCGATCTCGTGCGAGGCCTGCTCGATGCGTCCCATCGCTTCGACCGCGTTGCGTACGACCGCTCCCGACTGGACGGCGCTTTCCTTGGCCTCGCCGACCATGACCGTCGCCTCCTGGGCGCGCTCGGTGGAAGTGCGGACGACTGCGGTAATCTGGTCCAGCGCGGCCGAGGTCTCTTCCAGCGCCGCAGCCTGCTGCTCGGTGCGCTTGGAGAGATCGTTGGTGGCGCTGCCCAGTTCGGTGGAACCGTCGTTGATCGTGCTGGTGCTGACCCGCACGCTCTGCATGGCGCTGCGGAGGCTTTCCACCGCGGCGTTGACGTTTGCCTGCAGTTCCCCGAAGGCTCCGTGGAAACTACCGGACATCGTCTGAGTCAGATCGCCCTGAGCCAGGTGCCGTGCGACACGTCCTGTCTCCGCAACACCGGCTTCGACGGCATTCAGCAGGTTATCGACATTGCGGGCGAAGTTATCGAGGCTCTCATCGCCGAACTGCTTGTCGATCCGCTTGCTGAAATCGCCCTCGACCGCGGCGCCGACCACGACTTCCATGCGGGTGCGGAGATCATCGCTGCGAGCACGGCTGCCGCTTTCCTGCTCGTTCATCCGGGCAACTTCGATGCCGTTGCGCTTGAACACCTCCACTGCGGCGGCCATCTCGCCAATCTCGTCGGCACGGCCGACGGAGGGGACCGTGGCGCCGAAATCGCCGGCCGCGATCCTCTTCATGCTCTCGGTAATCTCGACGATCGGTGCGCTCAACTGGCGGCGACCAAGATAAAGGCCGAAGGCCGCGCCGGCGCTGACACCGACAAGGGTGACCCCGGCAACCACGAAGATGATCAAGCCGCTGAACTGGTCAAGATCGGTGTCGACCGCTTCCAGTTCGGCGAGATCCGCCTTCACGACATTGTCGATCTCGGCCTGAAAAGCCTTGCGGTTACTGCGGTTGCCTTCATTGTTGCCCTGTTCGTTGGCCGCTTCAGGATTGACCTGAGTGCCAAGGCGCACCGTTTCGGAGCGGAAGGCCTTGAATTCGGCAGACCGCTGCAGGAGGTTCTCGAACGTCGCCTGCTGGTGCGACGGAACCATCGGCTTCCATTCCGCCAGCAGCGTTTCCATCTTGTCGAGGTTCTTCAGCAGGCCTTCGCCGAACTTTGCCGCCTGCTCGTTGGTGTCGGAGGCATAGATGCCGCGCGCTTCCATGACCACGGCCGTGACCAGGCGGTTCAGGCTTTCCCCCATGTGCGCGCGGTGTGCAGTAGCCTCGTAGGCTGCCATGCGGGTTCGGTATTCGGACATGGCGAACAGGGAAAGCCCTCCGACGACCAACGCAACCGCACTCATCAGTCCTACGAGCAGATTGATCTTGCCCCGAATTTTCATCGCATTCCCTTTTCGACGGCGTCCAGTCCCTGGGAGCATTGCCAGCCGGCTCTCCCTTCGTGGTGCAAGATTTGACACGGATGCATTAAGAAACACTTGAGACAGCGCGGGAGGCTTGACTGCGGTTCCTGAGAAAATGTTTCGCCAAGACTTCAGAGACGGGGTGGAATCCGGCGGATTATTTCGCGTACTGAAGACAGGCCGAATTTCTATCCCTCATTTCAGAGCTTCGAGGAGTAGCGAGGACACCGCCGGCAAGTTTAAGCCAGTCCGTCATATTTTAACGGTTCGGCAGCCGGCATTGACTTTTCAGCGCCAGTCCTCTTATAAGCCGCGCACGTTCGGCCTTTTGCGGGTCCGCGCTTGCGCGCCCTATGGCCGGACGTTTCCGAAACGCTGTTGCCGTAACGGCAATCTCAAGAAGGGCCGCACACCGCGGTATTAAATAAATGTCGAAGCGTACCTATCAACCGTCCAAGCTTGTTCGCAAGCGCCGCCACGGCTTCCGTGCCCGCATGGCGACCAACGGTGGCCGCAAGGTCCTCGCAGCACGTCGCGCGCGCGGCCGCAAGCGTCTCTCGGCCTAAGGGCCGAGCGTGCCCGTCGTCCGGGCGATGACCTCTGATACAAAAGCAAAGCGAGCTGTCGGGCGGCTGAAAAGCCGGCCGCAGTTTCTTGCCGTGCGCACCGGAGAGCTGCGCCGCGGCCGCAATTTCCTTCTTGAAGTCCTAGACCGTAACGAGCCGGCGACAGAGCCGCGCGTCGGCTTTACCGTGACCAAGAAGCATGGCAACGCCGTCGAGCGGAACCGGATGCGGCGGAGACTAAAAGAGGCGGTCAGACACACCGCCGCGTTTGCAATGAAGCCGGGACACGACTATGTCATTGTCGCGCGACGGGACGTCCTGACTGTCCCGTTTGCCGAACTGACCGCCCAGCTCGTCGAGCGCATCGAGGCACGGCCGAGACAAAAGCGGCCCGAGGAGACCCGTTCCAGGAAAGCATGATGGAAAAGAACCGCAATTACTTCATTGCGATCGCCCTTTCGGTGTTGATCGTCGTTGCCTGGCAGTTCCTCTACATGGGTCCGAGGATGGAGGCGCAGCAGCGCGCGATCGAGGCGCAGCAGGCGCTCGAGGGCGAGGCTCCGAAGCCGGTCGCACCGGAAAGCCCCGGCACAAGCGTCAGCGGAACCCTTCCGGGTGGAAACCAGGCGCAGGCGACCGTCAACCGCGAACAAGCCCTTACCGCGAGCCCGCGCGTAGCGATCGACACCCCCGCCCTCTCCGGCTCCATCAACCTTGTCGGCGCGCGCCTGGACGACCTCAAGCTGCGCGAGTATCACGAGACCGTCGACGACTCGAGCCCGATCATCACCCTCTTCTCCCCCGCAAACACGAGCGGCGGCTATTTCAGCGAGATCGGCTTCGTACAGAGCGAAAGCTCCGGAACCGTCCCCGGGCCGGGCACGCAGTGGACGCTTTCCAGCGGCGAAACGCTGACCGTCGACACGCCGGTCGTGCTGACCTTCACCAACGAGAAGGGCGTCGTCTTCAACCGCACGATTTCGGTTGACGACCACTATATGATCACGGTGACGGACAGCATCCAGAACGGCGCGAGCGAGGCGGTAACCTTTGCTCCCTATGGCCGCGTCACGCGCTACAACAAGCCGGCTACCCCGTCCGTATACGTTATCCATGAAGGCTTCATCGGCGTTCTCGGCGAAAGCGGTCTCGTGGAAGAAAGCTATGGCGATATCGAGGAAGAAGCGGTCGCCAACGAGAAGGCAACCGGCGGCTGGCTGGGCATCACCGACAAATATTGGGCCGCAACGCTGGTCCCGCCGCAGTCGCTTGCGTACGAGTCCCGCTTCTCGCATTTCACAGACGGCCAGCCCCGCTATCAGGCGGACTACAAGAGCGACGCGGTAACCGTCGAGCCAGGGCAGTCGGTCGAGGTCAAGAACCTCGTCTTCGCCGGCGCCAAGGAAGTGCCGCTGGTGGACCGGTACGAAGCGGAATACTCCATTCCGCGCTTCGAGCTGCTGATCGATTGGGGATGGTTCTACTTCATCACCAAGCCGATGTTCCACCTGATGGATTTCTTCTTCCGCTACTTCGGCAACTTCGGCGTCGCGATCCTGATGACGACGATCGTCGTCAAGGCGATCTTCTTCCCGCTCGCCAGCAAGCAGTATGCCTCCATGGCGAACATGAAGCGCATGCAGCCCAAGATGGAGGAGCTGAAGGCCAAGCACGGCGACGACCGGATGGCGATGCAGCAGGCGATGATGCAGCTCTACAAGGAGGAGAAGATCAATCCGATCGCCGGCTGCTGGCCGATCCTCCTGCAGATTCCGGTGTTCTTCGCCCTCTACAAGGTGATCTACGTCACGATCGAGATGCGTCATGCGCCGTTCTTCGGCTGGATTCAGGATCTTTCCGCTCCCGATCCGACGTCGCTGTTCAACCTGTTCGGGCTCCTGCCCTACGACGTGCCGACCTTCCTGATGATCGGCGTCTGGCCGCTGATCATGGGTGTCACGATGTTCCTGCAGATGCGCATGAATCCGACGCCGCCCGATCCGACCCAGGCGATGATCTTCAACTGGATGCCGCTGATCTTCACCTTCATGCTGGCGACCTTCCCGGCGGGCCTCGTGATCTACTGGGCATGGAACAACACGCTGTCCATCATGCAGCAGGCGCTGATCATGAAGCGCCACGGAGCAAAGATCGAGCTCTTCGACAACATGAAGGGCCTCTTCCGGCGAAAGCCCGCGCCCAACAAGTGACCCAGAAGCCCCGGTTCGCCGGGGCTTTTCTTTAGGGCAGCCGTCGGCTCAGCCGATCGGCAACTTGACAATCAGGTTCAAAAGCCGGAAG
>DASUPM010000034.1:0-8258 GCA_036281095.1 Pseudorhizobium sp. | reverse complement strand
GGGAAAGGTTTTCTCCTCGGCCTTCTCCATGGCCTCGCCGTCATCGAGAACCCGGTCGTTCTCCGTCTGACGCTCCGCCTTCCACGGAAACATCTCCGCATCTGTCTTGCCGAGGATGTTCTGGCGCTTGTCGCCGAACATGGTCTCGTAGGCGGCATTGACGAATTCGAGCCGCTGCTGGCTGTCGCGCATGAAGACCGCGACAGGCAGGTCTTCCAGCACCGCCCGCAGCAGTTCCGTTTCGCCGAGGTTCTTGCGCAGGAGATGCTCCTGCTCCTTGAAATCGGTGACGTCGGAGCGCAGTGCGATGACCAGCCCGTTGTCGAGCCGCTTGTTGACGCTCTTCAGCCAGCGGCCGTCGAGAAGCGGCTCGACCGTTTCCGAATAGGGCAGCCTGAACGTCTTGACCCGTTCCTGAACCCATGCGGTCTTGTCGGGCTGACGCCCCGCCAGCCGCGGGCTGTTCCGGACCCGCTTCTCGTAGATCTCGTCGAGAATCCGCTCGAACGTCATGCCGGGCTTGAGGGTGACGCCGAAGGTATCGAAGAAATCGGCCAGCTGGGCGTTGTAATAGATCAGCGCATCGGCGTCGTCATAGATCCCTATGCCGACGTCGAGGAGATCCAGCGCATCCTCGAGTTGCAGATCCTGCTGGTCGCTGCCGGCTTCCTCGCGCATGTCTCCCCCTCTCCCTTGCGGCGCGACCGTTGGCACCGCGGCTCCCATGTCCCCGGCCGGAACGAAGCGGCCGAAGAGGTAGGTCTGGTCGTTTTCCGTGACAAAGCGCTCGATCGCGATCTCGTAGTCCGCCCCCGCGGCCACATCCGAGAAACACGCGGTTTCTTCCGTGCCGAAGATCAGCGCCCGGCATTCCTTCTCGCGACGCCCACGCTCATGCATCGAGAGAGCGAGATCGCGCGTCTCCTGTCCGACGAGCGCATCCGGTTCCACACCGTAGAGTGCGGCATAGGCGGCATTCACCGCGACGTAGTGGAGCGTGCTGTCCTTGATGAACGCCGGATGGCGCAGATCGTCGATCCGCGCACAGGCCGTCCTCAGGAGTTGATCCTGCATCCCCACGTCTTCCGCTCCAACCGCCTCCGGCCGACGCCACAGCGATTCCTTGTCCTCCGATTCGAGGATAACACCATAGCGAGCGTTAACAACCTCTTGCGGCCCGACGCAGCCGCCGCGCAAATTTACGTCGGACGCCCATAAAGGCCGTGCCTTTTTCCCGCCTCGAAGGCGCCGCCCTGCCGCCGGAATTCCCGCGTCGGGAGGCTCCGCCCCCTCGCGTTCTCAACCGCAGGCAGTATTCGCCTGAACAGCCGTTCAGACTGCGGGCTTTGGAATTCCATCAATCCGCCGGCTTTTGCAGCGAGGTTTGCCCGGTGCCCCGTAGAGGGAAAGGATTTGAACATGACTGTACTGAAGAAAAGCGCTTCTGCAGGACTTATCGCCCTGACGATGGCCGGTGCCGTGATGGCCGCCGCGCCGGCGGCGCAGGCGCGCGACCGTCACGACGACGTCTGGGTCGGCGTTGCAGCGGGGGTTGCCGGCGGTCTCATCGGCGGCGCCATCGCCTCCCAGCCGCGGCCCGTCTATGTCGAGCCCGCCTATGAATACGCGCCGCCGCCACCGCCGGTCTATCGCCGCACCTATTACCGCGCGGCGCCGCCCTGCCATTACGAATGGGTGGAGAACGAGTGGGGCGAAGCTTACCGCGCTCGCGTCTGCTACTAAGCCGCAGCTTTCGTTGCCAGAGGGGCCCGCATCCGAGATCTCGGACGCGGGCCTTCTTTTTTGCGCTTGCGAAATCGCAGCTTGACTTTCGACCGCTGATCCACCAAATGAAGCGCAGCTTTCACCTTCCGGCCGCCGCGTGAGCTGGCCCTGCGACTACCGATCGCGAAGAAGGAACAAGGCGCACAGACAGATCGCCCTCGACCCGAGGGTTTACGCGCTGGAGAGCAATTTCCAACATACAAGTTCCCACTTCACGCGGGGTTCTTGACGCCAAGGGCAAACCGGACAGCATGGTGCTGTTGCCGGCAGCGCGCTTTTGGCGCCCCGAAAAGGTTATTCGACTTGACGAATTTCTCCGACCTTGGCCTCGCCAAGGAACTCGTAGCCACCGTTTTTTCGCTTGGCTACGACACGCCGACGCCGATCCAGGCACAGGCGATCCCCCATCTTCTCCAGGGCCGCGACATGATCGGCCTTGCCCAGACCGGAACCGGCAAGACCGCCGCATTCGGCCTTCCCCTGATCGAGATGCTGTCGAAGGACCCGAAGCGTCCCGACAACCGCACGACCCGCACGCTTATTCTTGCCCCGACCCGCGAGCTGGTGAACCAGATCGCCGTGAACCTGAAGAGCTACGTCCGCAACACGCCGCTGAAGATCAATTCGGTGGTCGGCGGCGCTTCGATCAACAAGCAGCAGCAGATGCTGGAGCGCGGCACCGACATTCTCGTCGCGACGCCCGGCCGTCTGCTCGACCTCGTCGCCCGCAAGGCGATCACCCTGACGACCGTCCGCTATCTCGTGCTCGACGAAGCCGACCAGATGCTGGACCTCGGCTTCATCCACGACCTGCGCAAGATTTCCAGGATGGTGCCGAAGAAGCGCCAGACGCTGCTCTTCTCGGCCACCATGCCGAAGGCCATCGCCGATCTCGCCGCCGATTACCTGACCGATCCGATCCAGGTATCGGTGACGCCTCCGGGCAAGGCTGCCGACAAGGTCGAGCAATACGTGCATTTCGTCGCCGGCAAGAACGACAAGACCGAGCTCCTGAAGCAGACGCTGACTGCCAATGCTGACGGCCGCGCCATCGTCTTCATGCGCACCAAGCACACGGCCGAGAAGCTGATGAAGCACCTCGACCAGGTCGGCTATTCGGTCGCCTCCATCCACGGCAACAAGAGCCAGGGCCAACGCGAGCGGGCGCTCAAGGGCTTCCGCGACGGCGAGATCCAGACGCTCATCGCCACCGACGTCGCAGCCCGCGGCATCGACATTCCCGGCGTGACGCATGTCTTCAACTACGACCTGCCGGAAGTGCCGGACGCCTACGTGCACCGCATCGGCCGCACGGCCCGCGCCGGCCGCGACGGCATCGCCATCGCGTTCTGCACACCTGACGAGACTGGTCTTCTGCGCGACATCGAGAAGCTGATGGGCATCGAGATCGCCACCGCGTCCGGCGAGCGCCCGGAAGGACTGAACCGTCCGGCGCGCGGCGGCAACAACCGCGGCGGAGCAAACCGCGGCCGTGGCGGCAACGGCCAGGCCCGTGGCGGCGAAGGCCGTCGCGAGCGCCCTGCACGCAAGCCGTTCTTCAAGGCCGAAGGCGCGGAAGACGGCGGTCAGCGGCAGGACCGGGCCAGCCGGCCGGCCAATTCCCGTCCGCAGCGCGACAACAGCCGCAACGAGGACTTCCGCGGCCAGCGCCGCAACGAGGAGGCTCCCCGTTCCCAACCCAACAACGACCTGGCTTCGACCTCGGATTTCCGCCCCGTCCGCAAGGACCAGCACCGCAAGGGCAACGCCCCCACCGCGCACGGCGCCCACGAGGCCGGCAACCAGCGCAGCCGAAACGGCCACGGACGTCCCGCCCAGAAGAACGGCGGCAATGCCGGTCCGGTGAAGTTCGGCGGCGAGGCGAATTCGGGCGGCCAGCAGGGCCGCAAGCGCCGCCCGGCTTAAGACGATCGTCCAGCATGTGAATGTTGAAGGAGGCCGCGGAAACGCGGCCTCCTATTATTTGACGGCAGCGTTGCCGCCGTCGGCGAATAGTGCCGCGCCGGCGACGAAGGTTGCCATCGGCCCCGCCAGGAAGAGCGCGGCCTGAGCGATCTCCTCCGGCTGGGCGATGCGCTTGAGGGCATGCAGCCCCGCGGCCCACTCCTTCTGCGCCCGGTCGCCGGCGGCCGGCGTATCGACGCCGCCCGGCAGAAGCGCGTTGGCGCGTATCCCGCGGGACCCATAATCCGCCGTAATCCCCTTCACCAGGCCCATCAGCCCCGCCTTGGCCGACGCATAGGCGCCCATGTTCGGGATACCGACGCTGGTGCCGACGAAGGTCGAGGTGAAGATGATCGACCCGCCGCCGCGAACGAGCATCGCCGGGATCTGCCGCCGGGCACCGAGGAAGGCGCCGGTGAGATTGACGGAGAGGGTTTCGTTCCATTCCCGAGGCGTGACATCCGCAAGCGGCTTGAACGGCCCGACGGCCCCGGCGTTGTTGAAGGCGATATCGAGGCCGCCGAACATGTCCCGTGCCGCCTCGATCAGTCTCGCATGGGTCTCGTCCTCACCGACATCGCCGGCTACCGCGAACGCGCGGCCGCCTGCCGCTTCTATGTCGCCGACGACCGCCTGGAGGTCGTCCGCGCGACGCGCATTGACGACGACCGCAGCCCCCTCGGCGGCGAACAGCCGGGCGGCGGCCCGACCGATGCCGCTGGACGCGCCGGTGACGATGGCAATCTTGTTCTCGAGCATCTGGATCTCCTTTCGCTTTGAGACCCATTGCCTAGCGGGGACAGATTTCCCGCGACACCCGATTCCTGACCGCTTTTCTTGGGCTTACGCCTTCCGGTTCACCATGTAGACGCCCGCCACGACGATGATCGTGCCCGTGATCATCGGCAGCGTCAGCGGTTCGCCGAAGAGGAAGAACGCCTCGATCGCCACCACCGGCGGCATGAGGTAGATGAGCGAGGCGGCTCGCGATACCTGGCCGCGCCGGATCAGATAGAGCAGCAGCGCGACCGCTCCCATCGATATGCCCAGCACCGACCATGCCATGGCGAAGAGCGCCTCCCCGGTCCAGTCGAAGCGCAGGTCCTCGATGAGGAGGGCCAGAGGCAGCGTGACGATGAAGGCGCCGACGAACTGCAGCACGGCGATCGACAGAAGGTCGCCCTCCTGCAGGTGCCGCTTCTGGTAGAGCGTCCCGTAGGTGACGGAAAACATCGCCAGCAGGTTGACGATCACGGGGAGGCCGAGCCCTGCAAGCCCGCGCTCCAGCGTGTCGAGAAGCTGCGGCGAGATGGCGATCAGGATGCCGGCGAACCCGATGACGATGCCGACCTTCTGCAGCGGGCGCAGCCTTTCGCCGATCAGGAACGGCGCCGCGAGCGCCGTCAGGAGCGGCTGCAGCCCGGCGATGATGCCGGAAAGCCCCGCCGGCACGCCCTGTCCGATCGCCCACCAGACGCCGGCGAGGTAGAGACCGTGCAGGAAGACGCCGGAGACCATCGCCGTGACGGCCACCTGCCGCGTGCGCGGCCACCGTGCGCCGACGGCGAGGCAGACGCCGGTAAAGGCCAGCGCCGCCAGCGCGTGGCGCGCCGCCATGAAGGTCAGCGGATCCGCATGCGCCACCGCGAACTTGGCCACCAGCCAGCCCGTGGACCAGAGAAGGACGAAAAGGGCCGGAGCCAGGCGATCGATCATGCGGGATTCCGGCGGACAGGGCGGCAAGCTGTAGCTTCCGTAGAGACGCGGCGTCCGTCCGTCAAAGCAGAAAATCTGACACCAGCGATCAATGTGGCTGAGCCGGCCGGTCGATGGCGGGTATCGCAGGTCAACTTGTCTCAGGCGCCGGGACATTGCCTCGGCTTGCCCGACAATAGCAGTCCGATGCG
The DNA here is from genome assembly GCA_036281095.1 of Pseudorhizobium sp. Lineage (GTDB taxonomy): Bacteria > Pseudomonadota > Alphaproteobacteria > Rhizobiales > Rhizobiaceae > Neorhizobium. Next base: position 2,601 of record DASUPM010000034.1, on the reverse strand, counting down.
TCAGACGTTTCGCCTCGATCGCCACCCTCGAAATTGTGGTTTTGATTTGGCCACCACACAGCCCACACCGGACACATCGCTTCACGATCGCGCGAGTAAGCCGGTTCCTCCGAAAAGCTGTGGTAGCATATCTTTGCTTCGGAAGAGCAAGAAGCGTTCAAGAAAGAGGAGAACTTGCTATGGGTAGGAATGAATCCGAGGGATATCAACCAACGAAGACCGTTTTGGCATGGTCATGCGTCGGCAGCATCGTGGCGACCTTGATCGTTGGGTTCACCTGGGGTGGGTGGGTCACGGGCGGAACGGCTGCCGAGATGGCCGCGACAGCCGCGGAGGAAGCAAGAACCGAGGTTGCAGCCGCTGTATGCGTCAACAAGTTCATCAGCAGTGCCGACGCCGGTGCTCACCGCGCGGAATTGAAAGCGGCGAGTTCCTGGGAACGCGACGGCGTGATTGAAGATGGCGGCTGGTCCACGATCAAGGGCTATGAAGGCAATCTCGATAACGTCGCCGATGTTTGCGGCGACCAACTGGCGTCGATGGAGGCTCTTCCCGAGGCTGCCGCGACACCTGTCGCCACCGAGACGGACGATATCTGAACTGTTGACGGACCGGCTTCACGCGCCGGTCCGCACTGAATGCGTGGTTGCGGGAGTTGCCGAGGTTCAATGCGGCCCTATCCGAACTCGACCGGTCCATTCCACGACCAGAACATAGGCCGACGGCGTCTCGATCACCCGCTCGAACTTCACGCCATGGCAGCCCTTTGCCCGGAGGAAGAGTGGTGCGATCCGGGGAAAGATGGCCTCGAAAACCTCCTCCTCACCCTCTTTGATCGCGAGCCTGGCGCGTTCGGCAATCATGCCGGCGCTTTTCCGTGCTCCGCATCGATGGTCCGCGTCTCGCCTGTCGCGATCATGGTGCGCGTCGCATCGACCGAGGCGTAGACCCAGAAGATCCGCATCGGCTTGTCCGTCGGATTGATGAAGCGGTGCGGCACGTTGGCGGGGATCCAGGTCGTGTCGTTGGTATCGAGATGATGCTGGACGCCATCGATCTCGGCGATGGCCCGGCCTTCGATCACCATCACGCTCTCTTCGCAGTTGTGCTTGTGCAGATCGATGGCCGCGCCTGGATCGAAGGCCGTGATGCCGTTGATCATGCTGGTCGAACCGCAGGCTCGGGTGACCAGCGGCGTCGTTCGGGCGCCGCCGCCGCGGTCGTTGGTCTTCAGATCCTTGGGGCGCAGGATTGCCGGCTTTGTCATTGTGCTTCTCCTCATTCCGGGGCCTTGGAGGTCGGGGCTGTGGCCTGTGCCGGCCCGATCCAGACAGTCTTGATGTTGACGAACTCCCGGATGCCGTAGACGCCGAGTTCACGGCCGTAGCCGGAGCGCTTGATGCCGCCGAACGGGTAGCGCGGGTCGGAGGCGACCATGCCGTTGATGAACACCGCGCCGGCGTCGATTTCGCGCGCGAGCTTGCGGGCGCGTTCGACATCCCGGCTCCAGATCGCCGATCCCAGGCCATATTCGGTCTGGTTCGCCAGCCGTATCGCCTCCTCGGCATCCGCGACCCGGATGATGGCCGCGGCCGGACCGAAGGTTTCCTCGCAGAAGGCGGCCATGTCCGGGCGGACATTGTCGAGCACCGTCGGCGGATAGAAGAAACCCGGCCGATCGAGCGGACGCCCGCCCGCCTTGAGCGTCGCGCCTGCCGCAAGCGTCTTCTCCACCTGCGCATGAAGGCCCGTCATGAGGTTTTCGCGCGCCATCGGGCCTATGTTCGTGTCGCGCTCCATCGGATCGCCGATTGTGAGTTTCGCCACACCGGCGCAGAAGAGTTCAACGAAGCGGTCGGCGATCCTCTCCTCGACGATGAAGCGCTTGGCGTTGATGCAGGACTGGCCGACATTGATGTAGCGCGCCTTCACGGCGACAGCGGCGGCTTCCTCGATATCAGCATCAGCCAGCACGATGAAGGGGTCGGAGCCGCCGAGCTCCAGCACCTGCTTCTTCAGGGCCTTGCCAGCCTGGGATGCCACGATCGCGCCCACCTCGGTCGAGCCGGTCAGTGTCACGGCCGCGATGCGGTCGTCAGCGATGATCGCAGCCACCTTGGAGGGGTCGATGATGAGCGTGGTGAAAAGGCCCTCCGGGCAGCCTGCCTCCTTCATGATCTCCTGGATCGCCAGGGCGCATTCGGGGACGTTGTTGGCATGCTTCAGCACCGCGCCGTTGCCCGCGGCGAAGGCTGGCGCCGCGAAGCGGAAGAACTGCCAGAACGGATAGTTCCACGGCATGATCGCGAGGACGACGCCGAGCGGGTCGAAGGCGACGACGCTTTCTGTGGCGTTGGACGGAACGGGCTCCTCGGCAAGATAGGCCGCGGCGTGCTCGGCGTAGAAATCGCAGTTGTAGGCGCATTTCTCGATCTCGGCTTCCGATTCCGCGATGGGCTTGCCCATTTCGCGGGTGATCATCTCGGCATATCTCGCCTTGCCGCCGCGAAGGGCTCTTGCCATGCCGCCGAGAAGTTCGACCCGCTTCTCGACAGGCACCCTCCTCCACGCCTTCTGGGCCTTTGCCGCGGCGGACAACGC
>DASUPM010000033.1:0-3270 GCA_036281095.1 Pseudorhizobium sp. | reverse complement strand
GACGAGGAAGACGGCAAGTCGATCGAGCTTCTTCCACCGACCGCCCTTACCTTCCCCGCCGAATCCTAACCTTCATTCATACTCTGAAATCCAGATGGAGCGAAGCTTATTGCGCTTCTCCACAGACTGCTCCGCGGGAGTGGATATCCGGATATGAAAAGAGGCCCGATCGGGCCTCTTTAGCAATGATTGGCAGGGATGAACGGATCGACATCAAGCCGAGACGTTCGCCTTCTCGTCCTGGCGGTCGGCGTAGATGTAGAGCGGCCGCGCCGTTCCACGAACCACGTCGTCGGAAATCACCACCTCGCGAACGCCTTCGAGGGTCGGCAGCTCGAACATGGTATCGAGCAGGATCTTCTCCATGATCGAGCGCAGGCCGCGGGCGCCCGTCTTGCGGGTGATCGCCTTGCGGGCGATTTCGCGCAGCGCGTCCTCGTGGAAGGTCAGTTCAACGTCTTCCATCTCGAACAGGCGCTGATACTGCTTGACGAGCGCGTTCTTCGGCTCCGACAGGATCTGGATCAGCGCGTCCTCGTCGAGGTCTTCCAACGTCGCCAGGACCGGCAGACGACCGATGAATTCCGGAATAAGACCGAACTTGACGAGATCTTCCGGCTCCAGTTCGCGCAGGACCTCGCCGACGCGGCGGTCGTCCTCGGCCTTGACGGTGGCGCCGAAGCCGATGGAGGTCTTTTCACCGCGGGCGGAGATGATCTTGTCGAGACCGGCAAACGCACCGCCGCAGATGAACAGGATGTTCGTCGTGTCCACCTGCAGGAATTCCTGCTGCGGATGCTTGCGGCCGCCCTGCGGCGGAACCGAGGCGACGGTGCCTTCCATGATCTTCAGCAGCGCCTGCTGCACGCCCTCGCCCGACACGTCGCGGGTGATCGACGGGTTGTCCGACTTGCGCGAGATCTTGTCGACTTCGTCGATATAGACGATGCCGCGCTGGGCGCGCTCGACATTGTAGTCGGCCGCCTGCAGGAGCTTGAGGATGATGTTTTCCACATCCTCGCCCACATAGCCCGCTTCCGTCAGCGTCGTTGCGTCGGCCATGGTGAACGGCACGTCGATGATGCGGGCGAGCGTCTGGGCAAGATAGGTCTTGCCGCAGCCGGTCGGGCCGACCAGCATGATGTTCGATTTGGCAAGTTCGACGTCGCCGCCCTTGGAGGCATGCGCCAACCGCTTGTAGTGGTTGTGCACCGCGACCGAGAGGATGCGCTTGGCCTGCTGCTGGCCGATCACGTATTCGTCGAGAACCTTGATGATGTCCTGCGGGGTCGGCACGCCGTCGCGCGACTTGACCATGGAGGACTTGTTCTCTTCGCGAATGATGTCCATGCAGAGTTCGACGCATTCATCGCAGATGAACACCGTCGGTCCGGCAATCAGCTTGCGGACTTCGTGCTGGCTCTTGCCGCAGAACGAACAATAAAGGGTATTCTTGGAGTCGCTGCCGTTGCTGCCGCTGACTTTGCTCATATCACTTTCCTTCCAGCACTCCGCTCTCCCGTCGCCGGGCGCGGTCCACTCATCGCTTGCCTTGCGCGCCTTTCACGGCAACGCGCCGGCCTTGCCTGGGGTACTCTACCGATCGGAACTGCGCCCCGATCGGCGGCAACGGACCCCCTCAGAACACTGAATGCTATGCAGCAATGATCTACACAGCATTAACGTCTACTAATACCGCTTTCCGGCCCTGTTGAAACCCCTGGGCTGTCACATGCGGGTGACACTGGAGAGCGATAATGGTGGATCAATTCCCCGACGCGCCTTCTAGTTCCTGGCGGGACGTGAGGATCTTGTCGATGACGCCCCACTCCCTGGCTTCGTCAGCATCCATGAAGTGGTCGCGGTCGAGGGTCTTCTCGACTTCCTCGTAGGTCCTGCCGGTATGCTTCTCGTACACTTCGTTCAGGCGTCTCTTCATCTTCAATATGTCACGAGCATGGCGCTCGATATCCGAGGCCTGCCCCTGGAAGCCGCCGGACGGCTGATGCACCATGATGCGGGAATTCGGCGTGGCAAAGCGCATGCCCTTCTCGCCGGCGGCAAGGAGCAGCGAGCCCATGGATGCCGCCTGGCCGACGCAAAGGGTGGAGACGGCCGGCCGGATGAACTGCATCGTATCGTAGATCGCCATGCCGGCGGTTACGACGCCGCCGGGCGAATTGATGTAGAGAGCGATCTCCTTCTTCGGGTTCTCGGCCTCGAGGAAGAGAAGCTGGGCGCAGACCAGGGAAGCCATGTGATCTTCGACCGGGCCGGTCAGGAAGATGATGCGCTCCTTCAGCAGGCGCGAATAGATGTCGTAGGACCGCTCGCCGCGATTGGTCTGCTCGACGACCATCGGAACCAGAGCCATAGCCGTATCGACGGGATTTCTCATGTCAGTCCTTTGTCAGCGCTTGTCGAAGCTTGCGAAGCCCCGGAATCAAAGTGGAATGGGTCAACCCCTACATAGAGTGTCAATGGCGGGCACTTCAAGACGGAGCAGGCGATATCCTTAACCGGCAGGCTGTTCGCCGGGATGGGTTCTAGCGGTTCAGGTCATGATCGACAGAGGGAGAGGGAGCCGGGCAGGAATGCTCACAGCCTTGTCTTCGATCGTGGTGAATCGAGACTGAACGAACGCACTCAAAGAGGAACGGTCATCGGCGCAAGGCAACCTGCTCTTAAAGTATCGCCGCTAAAGCTGTCCCTATTGGGAATTCAAAGAGGAATGCTTGCATGGACGTCACGACCGGCCTGATCATCTGGGCGGCACAGGCCATAACGCTTGGCGTCCTCCTGTTCTCGCGGTGGCTGAACGCCCGCGATCAGGCATTTTTTCTCAGCTGGAGCGCCGGCTTCTTCGTGTTCGGCATCGGCCTGCTGCTCACGAGCCTGCGTGGCCAGATTCCAGCTTTCATTTCGATCGAACTTGCGAACACCGCGGCCCTTGCCGCGATCGGATGTCTCGTCGCGGGGATGCAGCAGTTCGACGGCAAGCGGGTTGAATCCTATGTGGCCGTTCCGGCGCTGATGTGGATCGGCGGCATGCTGCTGCCCTTCGTCCGCGAGGATTTCGCGTCGCGGGTGGTGCTCTATCACGTCTGCGCCTGCATCGGCTTCGCCGTGCTTACCGGGCTGCTTCTGCGTCATGGCGGCCGCTCCGTATGGCCTCGCAGAATTCTGGCGGGCATCCTGGGAATTCATATCGTGGCGAGCCTGCTCACCGCCGCACTGACCGCGCTTTCTGCTGCGACCTCCTTCGCGAAC